>DGNZ01000277.1 GCA_002389175.1 Rhodospirillaceae bacterium UBA4479
GAGTTTTTCAACAGCCTCAGCCAGAAGAGGTATTCCTGATCAACTCTGAAACTGCGGCATGAATGGAATGTCGGTAGTTCCGACATCAAGACCCAATTGGCTAAAAATAGTGGTGATTTGACCGCGATGATGAGTCTGATGATTCAGCATGTGGACCACCAGGACCCACTGAGGGACTGTCCGGGTTATTCCGTCGACTTTAGACGTATAAGTAAGTTCTTGCTCCAACCATTCCGCAGTCAGTTTCGACGACCATCCACAAATGCGATTGTCCAACGACGAGCGTGCTTGCCAGAGTTCATCAAAATCATCATGCAGCTCAACACCGAGTTCTGGAATAACAGCCGGGTCCCCCGTAAATCGGGACATGAAAGCTAGGTCACCGTAAAGGATGTGATTTAGCGTGCCATGAATAGAACCGAAGAATGCAGCTTTATCACTTTTGCGTTCAGCATCGTCGATGGAGCGGCACAGCTCGAACAAGCGTTCGTTCATCCACATATTATAATCTGCCATCACTCGAAAATATTCAGAGGTTATCATGTATCCATCCTGAAATTACGACTAGGTATATCGATGATGATTGATGACATCGTGAGTTTTTACAAACTCGATTAGTTACCTTGCGATTTGATAACCGTTCGAGGAGTCTGCATCTTAATAATCTGCGTAACGGGAATGATCATGACAGATACTTTGTATATCGACGCGCTGCCTGCAGGCATTCGTTCCAGCTTTATTGATAACGGCAACGGCCTTTCAATGCATGTGCTAGAAGCCGGCCGTGCTGGGCAGCCGCCGGTATTGCTGCTGCACGGTTTTCCAGAATTAGCCTATAGCTGGCGCAAGATTATGCCGGCGCTGGCAGATGAAGGTTATCACGTGATCGCACCTGATCAGCGCGGATACGGTCTTAGTACGGGGTGGGATGCCGATTACCATGGTGATCTGGCGCCCTTCCGCTTCATCAATCTGCTGCGCGATATTCTGGGGCTGTTATCGGCCATGGATATAGAGCGTATCGAGATGTTGGTCGGCCATGATTTCGGCTCGTCCGCCGCAGCGTATGCAGCCCTGATCCGACCCGACATCTTTCGTAAGGTTGTGCTGATGAGCGCCCCCTTCTCAGGTCCGCCGCCGATCAAGCCACAAGGGCCGGACGTCGATATCGACGCTGCCCTTGCCGCCCTCGACAGACCCCGCAAGCACTATCACCGGTATTATTCGACACCCGAAGCCAACGCCGACATGCACCGTTGCCCACAAGGGGTGCATGATTTCATGCGCGCCTATTACCATCACAAAAGCGCCGACTGGAAACACAATCAGCCCCACACGTTGCAGGCCTGGAATGCGGATGAGCTGGCTAAGTTACCGACCTACTACGTCATGGACCTGGATAAGAACATGGCCGAGACGGTGGCACCGGAAATGCCGTCTCCAGCGGCGATCGACGGTTGCATATGGCTGCCCGACGACGAACTCAGGGTTTACAGCGAAACCTATCAACAGACCGGCTTTCAGGGCGGACTGAACTGGTATCACTGCCGCTTTGTCGATGCCTTTACCCGCGAACTGCAGATCTTTTCCGGGCGCACTATTGATGTCCCAGCAATGTTCATTTCTGGTAAAAGCGACTGGGGCACGTATCAGGTGCCGGGCGCCCTCGAGAAAATGGCGTCCTCGGCCTGTTCCGATTACCGGGGCACGCATCTCATCGACGGTGCCGGACATTGGGTGCAGCAGGAACAACCCGAAGCTGTCAATCGGCTGCTCATTGATTTTGCCGCCACAACATCCTGAGGCATTGTCAGATTCCATCCTTTGTCTGAACTGGATAGACTGGGGGGCCAAAATTTGTGAGCTGCGGTGTCCAGAGAAAGCCTCTCTATTTCTGAGAACCAAATTGATTCTGGGCCAACGTGATATAGCAAGTGTCATCGATGTGTCGCTTTACAGTTAGGGCTTTTCAGCTATTTTGAGCACTCGGGCTTAACGGCGGTCGCCCGGCAATAGATGGTTAGCACGATCTGCTTGTCGTCCAAGCACTGCCCTCGCTTCGAGAAACCGGGTTTACCCGGCGTGAGGGATAATGGACGAGAAAACTCAAAATACAGAATTGAACACACCCAGCTTTGGCGAGGCTGCGGCCTATTGGATCAAGCTTGGTTTTTTAAGCTTTGGCGGTCCTGCGGGCCAGATCGCGATGATGCAAACCGAATGCGTCGACAAGCGCCGTTGGATTGACCAAGGGGCGTTCCTACGCGGCCTGAATTATTCGATGCTGTTACCAGGACCAGAAGCCCAGCAATTGGCGGCGTATCTGGGATGGCGACTTCACGGGGTGCCGGGCGCATTATTTGCGGGCACAGCGTTTATCGTTCCAGGCGTCGTCATCATGATTGCATTGGCATGGGTGGCGGCGGCATACGGCGACCAAGGCCCGGTTGCTGCCGTATTTGAAGGCATCAAGCCCGTCGTCATCGCCATCGTCATTGCCGCCGTTTATCGCATTGGCAAAAAAGCCTGCAATGGGATCGTCCCGATTTCCTTGGCGGCTGCCGCGTTCGGTGCGTTGTTTTTCCTTTCTATCCCCTTCCCGTTTGTGGTGATCGGCGCCGGTATCATCGGGGTGATCTTGGCTAAGGTCGCACCGGGGGCGCTATCCGGTGGTCATGGGCACGCTGCCCCACCGGCTGAAACCGCCGAAGCGCCAAAGCGCTCTGGCGTTGCACGGTTCTTAATCATAACAGCCGTGTTCTTGGTCAGTTTGATCGGACCCAGTATTCTCGCCGTTGCCATCATGGGCGTAGAGCCGTTTCAAAATGTGGTGAAGTTGTTCACGACGGCCGCGTTCGTCACCTTTGGCGGGGCCTATGCCGTATTACCGTTCGTCGCAGACGCTGCTGTGAACACCTATGGCTGGTTAAGCGGCGAGCAAATGATCGACGGCTTGGCGCTGGCTGAAACCACGCCGGGGCCGCTGATTTTGGTTACCACGTACGTTGGTTTCTTTGCAGGCTGGAATACACTCGGCGGGATCAACGGTGTTTATGCAGCGTTGCTCACGACCTACGTGACGTTCCTGCCGTCGTTTTACCTGATTATCGCTGGTGCACCGTATATCGAGAGCATTCAAAAGTTCGCATGGGCCCGCGATGCCTTGTCTGCCATCACTGCAGCTGTGGTCGGGGTGATCTTAAACCTCGCGATTTTCCTGGGTCAGGCCGCATTGTTGTCCGATATGAACCACCCAGATTGGCTGGGCATCATCGCGGCCGTCATCGCCCTTGGATTGTTGCTTTCCAATAAAGTCGGCATTCCGATGATGGTCGGACTTGGTGCTGTGTTTGGTCTGGCCAGGGCGTTCTTGCTCTAAGAGCTGCTTAGCCTGCCGATAGCTCTTTTTGTACTTTTTTGTCGAAGCCGACGAAGACATTCTTACCGTCATCAAATACGGGGCGTTTAATAAGTGCCGGATGCATCATCATCAACGCAATGGCGGTGCCGCCGTCTGCCGCTTCTTTTTCGGCATCTGATAAACCGCGCCACGTGGTGCCACGTCGGTTCAGCAATTTGTCGATACCTGCCGTATCAGCCCACCGTTCCAGGTCAGATTCGGAGATCCCATCCGACCGCACATCCAAGAATGTATGCAACATGCCATTTGCTTCCATCCATTTCCGCGCTTTGCTGCACTTATCACAATTCTTTATGCCATACACTTTGAGCATTGGTCATCCCCTATTTAATCATCGTTATTTGCACCCTATATGTGCTGTAATGACGTAAACATCAATCGAGGAACTCATCACATGCTCGCCATTATTTCGCCCGCGAAGAAGCTCGATTTCGAGAGCGAACCGAAAACGGATGCGCACACCATGCCTGACCTGCTGGATGAAACAGGGACTTTGGTGAAAAAAGCAAAGTCGCTGAGTCGCGCTAAGCTGAAATCCATGATGAAAATCTCTGACAATCTGGTGGATCTCAACTACGAACGTTTTAAGGCCTTCGAAACCCCATTCCACTTGGGCAACGCCCGCCAAGCGGCGCTCAGCTTTGCTGGCGACACCTACGTCGGACTGGATGCGCCGTCACTAAGCGACAAGGATTTAGACTTCGCACAGGAACATTTGCGTATTTTGTCAGGACTTTATGGTCTGTTGCGCCCGCTTGATCTGATGCAGCCCTATCGTTTGGAAATGGGCACCAAATTCCCTGTGGGGCGCACGGCAGACCTTTATGATTTCTGGGGTAATAAAATTTCTGACCGATTAAACGAGGCTGTCAGCGCGCATTCAGACCCGGCAATCATCAATTTAGCGTCGAACGAATATGCATCCGTTGTAAAGCCTTCTGCGTTGTCGGGCCCGATGATCACCCCTGTGTTTAAAGAACGGAAAGACGGCAAAGAGCGGGTTTTAGGCCTTTTTGCAAAGCGTGCGCGCGGCATGATGGCGCGTTACATGATCAAAAAGCGCCTGAAAACATCGGGCGCGTTGAAGAAATTTGACGATGGCGGATATCAGTTCCAACCAGATCAATCTGACGACAAGACCTGGGTCTTTAGCCGTCTGCAGCCATAAAAATGTCGTGTTACGGTAATAGCCGATATGGCGGCAATTGGATGGTGATCGCGCTGACCAACAGTAAAGGCATTGTCACAACCATGATATGCGAAGGCAACGACCCCGAATTGGCGTTGGAAGAATACCTTCGATCTATGCAAAACAAGGACCCACGTTGGTTGATCCATTACGAACGCGGCTTCGACACACTTGCAGATGCCGAACGTCGGGCCAGCGCTATGAACCAAGAAATTGGCGCAACGGCGGAACAATCTAGCCCTGCATTAATGCAATAAAGTCGACGCGGGTTCCTTGCCGTGAAGCGACACGCCAGATATCGTTCCTGGTGCATTTAAGGGGAGTCTGATGCGCCTTGTGATACTGACCATTGGTTTAGCTGGAACAGCCGCGATTGTTGCCCTGTTGGCAACGATCACCTATGCCCTTCACGATGCAGATACTGTGACAGCGGATACGTTGGTATCCTTCACAGCAAAACAACTGCGCACCGAAGTCTCCGTTGGTGAAACACCCATTTCACTGAAATCTGGGACGACGCAAATCATTGGCTTGAAAATCGCAAACCCGCCTGGATTTTCAAACGCGAACGCCATTCACGGGCCTGAAATCATCGTCGACATTGATGTGTCTCGTTCAACACCGAGCACGATTTTCATTCGCAAAATGACCATTCAACGCCCGGATGTTTTGCTGGAAATCAACGAGGGGCAGGCAAATCTTGTACGTCTTATGCAGGCCTTAAAAGCCGCCCCCCTAGATATGGCTGACGAACAAGAACTAAATGTGATGGCAGCTGAAATCTGGCTCGTAGAGGGCCAGTTATCTATTTTGATTGATAGTCTGGGTGATACGCCTGTGGAAACACCATTACCAGACACACAACTTAAAGATATTGGCGTCGCAGAAAATGGCATTTCATCTGCTGCTTTTTTAGATACTTTGACAACTTTGATTATTAAATCGAGCGAACGTGCGACACGTAGGATCGATATTGCCGCCATCGCATCTGAGCGCGGTGTTCCGATCCCGGACATCGACTTTAAATCTCTTCTCACTGAATGAATAACCGGAGAACCACATGAGCGTATATCGCGCACCTGCCGAAGACATGCTTTTCGTCTTAGAGGAAATCGCCGGACGACCGGATATCGCGACACTTCCTGGGTTTGAGGATGCCTCCGCCGACATCGTCGCGGCCATCATAGAAGAAGCAGGCAAATTGGGCACAGATGTGTTGGATCCCTTAAACCAATCGGGGGACAGCGAAGGCTGCACATTCGAGAATGGCGTGGTTCGCACGCCGACAGGATTTAAAGAGGCCTATCAGCAATTTATTGACGGCGGCTGGAACTCCATGCCGTTCGACCCCGAGTATGGTGGCCAAGGTCTTCCCTGGTTGATCTCTACAGCAACTTCTGAAATCTGGCATGCCGCAAATATGTCATTCGGACTTTGCCCATTGTTGACAGGGGGTGCCGCAGAATTGCTATCAGAGCACGGGTCTGATGCGCTTAAATCCGTATATTTAGAGAAAATGATCAGCGGCGTTTGGACAGGCTCTATGAACCTGACCGAACCACATGCGGGATCTGATTTGGCGCGCATTCGAACAAAAGCCACGCATGACGGTGATAATTACAGGATATCTGGGCAAAAAATCTTCATTACCTATGGGGAACACGACTTTACCGACAACATCGTGCACATGGTTTTGGCACGCACACCTGGCGGGCCAGAGGGCATTAAGGGCATTTCCCTATTCGTCGTTCCAAAAGTTTTGGTCAATGAAGACGGCAGCCTAGGAGCGCGAAATGATCTGAGATGCGCATCTATTGAACACAAAATGGGCATCAACGCGAGCCCGACAGCCGTCATGCTTTATGGCGAGAATGAGGGCGCAATTGGATATCTCGTGGGCGAGGAGAACCGTGGCATCGAATACATGTTCACCATGATGAACAATGCCAGGCTTGCTGTTGGCCTTGAGGGGGTCGCGATTGCCGAGCGCGCATATCAGCGCGCGCGTGCATTTGCCGAGGATCGCGCCCAAGGCCGCGCCATCGGAGATAAATCACAAGAAGTTGTCTCAATTATTCATCACCCAGATGTCAAACGCATGCTGCTATCGATGCGATCACAAACCGAAGCTGTTCGTGCGCTCGCCTATTATGTCGCGGGCAATCTGGATGTCGCGCATCGCCATGAAAATTCAGACGCTGCGAAAAAAGCACAGGCTTTTGTCGATCTTCTGACCCCCGTTGTGAAGGCATGGAGCACCGATGTCGGCGTCGACGTTGCGAATACAGGCATCCAAATTCACGGGGGCATGGGGTTCATTGAAGAAACCGGTGCAGCACAGCATTTCAGGGACGCCCGTATTGCCCCTATTTATGAGGGCACCAATGGCATTCAGGCCAATGACCTAGCGGCGCGCAAAATTGGTCGCGAAGGCGGCGTAACCGCAAAGCAGTTAATTTCAGAAATGCGCGCTTCATTAGAAAGCATGGCATCTTCCCACGCCCGCATGTCTTCAGCTATCGACGCTTTAGAACGAGCCACCGATTGGATTGTCGAGACGTATGAGAAAGATCCTGAAACCGCGCTTGCAGGTGCTGTCCCTTATCTGCGTCTGATGGGCATTACGGTTGGCGGGTGGTTGATGGTACGTTCGCTGGAAATCGTTCAACAAAAAAGGGATCAATATCCAGATTTTGCGGATAGAAAACTGGCATCTGTACGATATTTCGCCCGATATACCCTTACCGAAGCGGAAGGCTTGGCAATTGCCGTCACAGAAGGCAGTTCATCGATTACCCAAACAGCCTTAAAAGACCTATGATTCATTAACCACAATAACTGCTAATTTACGGAGATTCCTTGATTTTTTCCCATTGATCACCCAAATTCGTCCGATCCTGCGGGCTGGGAAAATGAACACGTGAATAGCTATAATCGATATGTCTTGCAGCAGCTGTTTGTTGGCCTTGTTTTGGTCGCAGCAGGTCTGACGTGCATCATCTGGTTGTCACAATCCTTGCGGTTTGTCGAAATGATCGTCAACCGCGGCTTGGGCGCCAGTACGTTCGTCTATATGACCATGTTGCTGCTGCCTAATTTCCTGACTGTTATTCTGCCGATCGCACTCTTTGCCGTCGTGGTATTCGTGTATTCAAAAATGATCACCGACCGGGAACTCGTCGTGATGCGCGCCGCCGGTGTGGGTCAGTTTGGATTAGCCAAACCAGCGCTTGTGATGATCATGATCACAATGGGGCTGGGTTACATATTGAATTTTTATGTGCTCCCAGAATCGTACCGCGCGTTTCGCCTGATTCAATGGGAGGCGCGGAACTCTTTGGCCTCTGTCGTTCTGAAAGAAGGTGCGTTCAATCAGGTGATCAAGGGCATGACGGTCTATATCCGCGAAAGGACGTCAGATGGCCAATTGCTTGGCATCTTGGTCCATGACAAGCGCAACCCTAAATCCCCTGAAACCATCATGTCCGAACGCGGCGCGCTGGTGGAGTCAGACCAAGGTGCCAGGGTTGTGATGTTTAACGGCAATCGCCAAACGCTTTATGCCAATGGGAAACTCTCGATCCTTTATTTTGACCGCAATGTTTTCGAAATTCCCAACACGCGCGAAAACCTCAGTAATCGTTATCGCGAGCCGCGAGAACGTTCGATGATGGAACTCATCAATCTGGATGATGCGACAGGCATCAGCGAAAAGGACTACGGGAAATACAAAGTTGAACTCCACAAACGGATCGTGTCTCCTCTCCTTGGATTTGGTTTTGCGATGGCTGGGCTTGCCTGCCTTCTATACGGCCCCATCACGCGTCGCAGTCAGACCCTCAGAATTGTCACTGCTGTGGTGATTATGATTTCACTCCAAGGTGCTGCGCTTGGACTTGAAAATGTGATCGCAAAGAATTTGCTCCTCATTCCGTTATTATACGTTTTGGCATTCATGCCCATTTTAGCGGGTTCGATAATGCTGATGCGACATCCGCGGACTTCAAAAAAAGCCGCTAAAAAACACCGCCAGCGCATGAAGGCAGCCAAAGCATGAGACTTTCGCCGACGCTTTCTGTGTATATCGGACGCCATTTTCTGCTGTGTTTCTTCACATGTTTCGCGATGTTTTTGCTGTTGGTTTTGCTTTTTGACAGCATCGAATTACTGCGCCGTGCATCATCCAAGCCAGATGTATCCTTTGCCAACGTCATTGAGATGGCAATTTATCGTCTCCCTCAACTGGGCCAAGAAACCTTTCCGTTTGCGGTTCTTTTTGGCGGCATGACAGCCTTTTGGCGATTGGCGAGAACGCATGAATTGGTCATCACACGCGCCGCAGGCGTCTCGGCATGGCAATTCCTTTTCCCCGTTTTGTTCTTAGCCGTGTGCTTGGGCGCGTTTCACGTAACAGTCATCAACCCCATCGCTTCCTCGATGCTGAGTAAGTTTGAACGACTGGAAGCGACCTATCTAAAAGGGCAGACAAGCAACCTCGCGGTTTCGGCGTCAGGTTTGTGGTTACGGCAAGCGAACTCCCTTGGGCAATCAGTCGTTCATGCAAACTCCATTTTGCAACAAGGCCTCGATGTCGAGTTGGCCAACGTCGTGATCTTTGTTTACGAGGGCACAGATACTTTTCATGAACGCCTAGATGCGTCTTATGCACGGCTTGAAGACGGTTTTTGGTATCTCAAAGACGTAAGAATTCAAAAACCCGAAGAACCTGCTGCACAATTTGAAGAGTATTGGTTAGAAACCGATCTTACGCTCAACAAGATCCAAGATAGTTTCGCATCTCCTGAGACCATGTCTTTTTGGGATTTATCAGATTTTATTCAAACTTTGGAAGAAGCTGGGTTCTCGGCGATCCGCCATAAATTGCATCTGAACACCCTCCTCGCGTCACCACTTTTGATGTGCGCCATGGTCCTGATCGCGGCTACTTTTACCTTACGGCAATCGTCTCGGCGTGGCGGCACTACATTTATTGTTTCAATGGGCGTATTGACCGGGTTTTTGTTATATTTCTTCTCTGATGTCGTTTACGCGCTGGGACTTTCCGATAGTATCCCGGT
>DGNZ01000130.1 GCA_002389175.1 Rhodospirillaceae bacterium UBA4479
TCCAAACTCTCTTTTAGGAGTATCGGCAAAAGGTGCATTGGTCAAAATCGCAGCCAACCGAAAGGATGATCCAAATTCTGGGTTAATCAAAGACCCATGCTTGCCTAGCTCACCAAACCCACACTCTAGTGCAGGTGGTATCATCACAACCTTTCCGGCCATTGGTCCTGTCAATGCTTCAGCGTCCCAGCCCTGCTCCATTAGCCAGCCTGTAATTTTCTTTGCTGCCGAAGCTGCGCGGCCATATTGTCGAACTACCTCAATCCCAGCACGAAACTCTGGCGCATGTTTTATTTCTTCGTATTCATGATGAACTCCGACCATGATTATTTTTTGGAATGTTGTACTGTGATTTTCGAATATCCAGTCCGATTGCAGAGTAGTAACGCCAACCATCTCACAAACTCCAGATCCAACAAACTGGTCTAACGAGTTAGTCCATTCAATTGGCGACTTCTCTAAGGCAACCGGGTTCATATCAGGTAAAGCGGCATCAAAAATTGCTTGTCTTTTGGCTCTTTCGGCGGCCATTTCTGTACTATCAGGCTGGCACATATAAAACCACTTCTGCACTTCACCAAAAGCAATTTCATTAGGGTCTGGGGCCCAGAAAACATGATCAGGTCTTCGAGCTAATGTTTCGCCCAGTCCATTTATCTCATTCCCTGTAATCTCAGGAAGTCGGGTCAATATTTCTGGGTTCGGCACAAAAGGGCGATGTGGGTTTGATCGGGACATACTTACCAAGCCTAAGGCGCTTGCGAGCTCAATTCAACGCGCTCCTTCCCAAGCTGATGAATCATTCTTGACAGCTGATGCTTTCGAGATGTGTACTGTATGCCAAATAATATGCGTTAAGCGAACAATTTAAACGTCAGGATATTCCATGATCAGCCAAGAACTTAACGACCTGCTGACCCGTACCGGCCCGGGCAGCGACGCAGGCGCGGTTATGCGTCACTATTGGCAACCGGCAGCACTTAGTGATGAACTGGCAGGCAATCGCCCCGTTGTGCCAGTCAAGCTGTTGGGTGAAGACCTTGTATTGTTTCGTGACAGTGACGGTGAGTTGGGCCTGATTGGGCGCGCCTGTCCGCACCGCGGGGCCGACCTGTGCTATGGCCGGCTGGAAGACAACGGTTTGCGCTGCCCCTTCCACGGCTGGCACTTTAACCGTGATGGCCAATGTGTCGAGCAACCCGGCGAACCCGACGGCTCGCGGATGCACGAGCGCATTCAAAACACCTCCTATCCAGTGATCGAAAAAAACGGTATTATTTTCGCTTATATGGGGCCTGGCGCACCCCCTGAATTCCCCAATTTTGACTGTTTTCGTGCTCCTGATACCCATGTTTTTGCCTTCAAAGGCATGTGGGATTGCAACTGGCTGCAAGCCATGGAAGTAGGAATCGACCCCGCACACGCCTCATTCTTGCATCGCTTTCTCGAGGACGAAGATCCAGAGGATAGCTACGGCAAACAATTCCGCGACAAGGCTGCTGACACTGACATCCCGATGACTAAATTATTGCGTGACTATCCACGCCCCGACATCTCGGTCGAGGAAACAGATTACGGGATGCGGATCATCGCGCTGCGGCATCTGGGCAACAACAAAACCCATGTCCGCATCACCAATCAAATCTTCCCAGAAGCAATTTCAATCCCAATGAGCAGCGAGATGATTATTACGCAGTGGCACGTCCCCATCGATGACGAGCATTGCTATTGGTATTCGATGTTCACCAGTTTTGACAAACCCGTCGACAAAGAGGTCATGCGCGCCCAACGGCTAAAAGAACACCGCTTGCCAGATTACGCGCCATTAAAAAATAAAACTAACACCTACGGCTTTAACCCCGAAGAACAGAAGCATAAGACCTATACTGGTATGGGTTTAGACATCAACGTGCACGATCAATGGGCAGTCGAAAGCCCCGGTGCGATCTTTGACCGGACCAAGGAACATCTGGGCAAAACCGATGTCGCAATTATCAAATACCGCCGTATGATGCGCGCCGCTATTGCTAGCTTGAGCGAAGGTAGCCCCGACGCATTGCCGATGGTGGGTGGCGAAGACGTGAAAACCATCTACGGACCTATCTCAAACGATACCATCGGTGACAAAGATGCGTGGCGTGAAGCTTTTGAGACAAGCGACCGTGCACGGCGCGAAGGATGTAACGATTGGGATGCGACGATTTGAACGAATTTAAAGAGCAGATTGAGAGCGGCGCCCTTGCCAGGGCAGGCCTGCTAGATGCAACGACCATCGTCGCCGCTACGGCACTTTTAAAGCAGGTTGCGGATAGTGATCTTGAAACGGTCCGCGTCTTGTTTGCTGATCAACATGGTATCTTGCGCGGCAAAACTATCGTCGCAGACGCGCTGCCCTCGATCTTTACCAGTGGGCTTGCCGCACCGTCGACTTTACTGCTCAAAGATACCTCGCACCGCACAGTTTTCCCAATTTGGTCTAAAAACCTCGGCATCGACCTCAGTTCTGAAGGTAATATGGCTGGTGCTGCTGACATCTTGATGTTGCCTGACCCCGCAACCTTCCGCATTTTGCCCTGGTCGTCCCATTCCGCATGGATCTTCTGTGACCCTCGCTTCAAATCCGGCGCAGTTATGCCGTTTTCGCCGCGTGATATGCTCAAATCAGCAATCGCTAAATTGGCGGCGCATAACCTAGATCTCATGGTCGGGCTTGAGGTCGAATTTCATGTCTTCGAGCGAACTGATCAAATGCTAGAGCATGCCGACGCCGGAATGCCCAGCCAGCCAGCTAAGACTCGCAATCTCACACCTGGCTATCAATTTCTGACAGAAGACCGCTACGCACAAGCCGAGCCAATATTAGACGAGCTACGCCGCTCCTGTCAGGCGATGAACATGCCCGTTCGCTCGATGGAAATCGAAATGGGCCCAAGCCAGTTTGAGTTCACCTTTGATCCAGCCGACCCTCTGACGCATGCCGATAACATGATGATGTTCCGCGCCATGGTAAAAGAGATCTGTGCTGCATGCGGGCTGCACGCCACGTTCATGTGTCGCCCCAACCTTGAGAACACCGCGGCCAGTGGGTGGCATCTCCACCAGTCTTTGATGGATCGCAAAACTGGTCGCAACATGATGATCCCCAACGCAGATGGCACGATCAGTGATGAGGCAAGTGGTTGGATCGCAGGACTTTTGGCCTATGCCTCCGAAAGTTGCCTGCTTACAACCCCAACTATCAACGGCTATAAGCGCTACCGCCCACATCAACTGGCGCCCGACCGCATCCAATGGGGCCGTGACAATCGAGGCGCGATGATCCGTGGCCTGATGGCAGCCGGCGATCCCGCCTCACGAGTCGAGAACCGGGTGGCCGAGACCACAGCCAACCCCTATTACTTCTTCACTAGCCAAATTTTGTCCGGCTTAGATGGGCTAACATCCAGCTTATCGGCCCCCGATCCGGTGGAAAATCCTTACGAGACTAATGCCCCATACTTGCCTGATAGCCTGCTTCGCGCAATCCAGCTTTTCGACAAATCAAAATTCTACCGATCAGCTTTGGGTGATGCATTCGTAGACTATCTAACAACCATCCGCCAAGCAGAATGGA
>DGNZ01000264.1 GCA_002389175.1 Rhodospirillaceae bacterium UBA4479
GTCACATCCCGGGCATCGATCGGAATTTGGATTCCTGGGATGACTGGAAACCCGTCATGCGTCACCAAAGTGCCGCCGCCATCAATTTGAAATGTTCCATCGCGGGTGTAGGCTGTTTCGCCATTGGGTAACTGGACTTGAAAATACCCCTCCCCCTGAATGGCGACGTCAAAGGCACTATCAGTTGCCTTTAAGCTACCTTGCTCGGTAACACGGTAGACAGACATCAATTCGACACCCATCCCGCTTTGCACCCCGCCGGGCACTTGTGTACCTGCCTGAGAGCCGCGCTCGTCAGGGCGGGCCGAGTTTTGATAGATCAAATCGTGAAATTCTGTACGACGGCGTTGATAGCCCGTCGTATTCATGTTGGCCAAGTTGTTTGCGACAACTTCGACCCTGTGTTGCTGCGCCATCATTCCTGATGCGCCAATTCTCAAAGCGTCCATTTTTCCCGTTCCTTATGCCATTACCGATCTTTGTCGGTTAATATGCGTTTTATCGCCCTTACATAAGCAATCGGTGTGCCAAGAGTTTTTTTCTACAATTTCAATAACTTAATAGGAGTGATGCACGATCGGATACGTACGCAGGCACTCAGAATTCGTGTGTCACGGCAAGATTTGCCGATCAAACCATGTGGTTCAAATTAGTCGTATGCGCTGGAATGAAATAACTCTGGGATGCTCAAACGACGCGCTGATAGATGCTGCTCATCGGCATATCGACAAATCGCATCCAACGCGGCCTCATTCCCTTTGACGCCGTATGTCCAAAAATCAGGCCCCATTACCGAAACCGCCAATTCATAACTATCCGCGAACCAAGGTGACATTGTTCTGTTGGCTGAAGCTTCTGCCACCGCGCGAACGCGATCCATCGCGATCGTTCGGGCCTGGCCAAAAGCCGTCATCAATGCAGGGCATAAATCGGGATGTGCCTCGGCAATTTCACGCTTCACGCCAACGATATGCATGATCGGAAAGATACCTGTATCTTTGAAATATTCTTGTTCAGCCAGTCCCGGTGAACCAATGAGCCGTTCAATCAATGGATGGCCATCGACGAACGCCTGTGGTGGCGCAGGTGCAATAATCGCATCCAATTCGCCATCCAAAATGGCGCTGTTCAACGAGATATCTTCACCCATTGCCTGCACTTCCAAGTCGCCCGGCAAATCCAGTTTCAAACGTTCGACACGGCCGGGTTTGTTCAAACCACCCGTCCGATATCGTAACTTGGATACATCAACGCCATATGAATCAGAAATGATGCCCCGCACCCACAACGCCAATGTCATGGCGTATTCCGGCACGCCGACACGCTTACCCTCTAAATCGCGTGGGGTTTTGATTCCCGCATCATTTCGCACATAGATCGCACCGTGCCTAAATGCCCGCGATAGATAAATCGGCAAGCCTATATATGCGCATTCGTTGCGTGATGTCTGGATCAGATAACTCGCAAACGAGAGTTCCGTCACATCATAGGGGGCGGTGCTAACGGACAGCGGGAACAATGTCCCCGGGGGTTCCATCACCGGATCGACGTCGAACCCATCAACGGGAACAGTTCCATCAAGCACCGGCATGGCGCGATCATAATCCCAACACGCAATCGATATTTTCGGCATCATCGTCTCTCTTTTCAATTCACAGCAACCGTGACGGTCTGCGTTCCGTTTGGCAATATACCGATACGTAATTTTGAACTGTTAGGAACCGCCATGAACACCATTCACACACCGACGAATATAGCCCCACCATCATCAGACTATGCGCACGGTATCAAGTCCGAGGGCGCGAACACATGGATGCATGTGTCGGGGCAAGTCGGCACGCTTCCCGATGGCAGCCTTGCAGGCGATACCCAGGCGCAAATGGAAACCTGTTGGGATAAGATATTTGCGATCTTGGCTGACGGCGGGATGGACAAGCGCGATATCGTCAAAGTCGTCGCCTACATCACGAAAGCAGACGAAGTCGGTCTGTACCGCGGTGTTCGTGATGAAAAGCTAGAGGGGCATATCGCTGCATCGACCTTACTGGTCGTTGCGGGGTTAGCCGACCCAAGCTGGACTGTTGAGATTGAGGCCATCGCCGCCAAGTAACCGCTCACCTTATACATTGTCATCCCGGCGAACGCCGGGACCCACTACAAATATCGTATCTATGGGTCCCGGATCGCGCTTCGCTTGTCCGGGATGACAAGTTAGTTTTGAGATCAGTTCAGCGGCACATCAACCAGTACAACCTCTGACGGCTCAAGGGCTTTGATCACCAACGTGTCCTCGTCCTTGATCACGGCACCACCGCGTGTATCGATGAACGTGCCATTCACTTCGATGGTACCTTCACTAACGACCAAATAAGCGGCTCGACCTGCGCCCAGGTTATGAGAAACCTCGCCATCCATCTCCATACGGCCACCATGAATGGCAGCGTTTTGGTGGATCTGCATGGCGTCTGGGTGAATATCCCGCCCAGATACCAATGCGGGTAATTCGCCCGTCACAGGATCTTTTGGAAACTGTCGTGCTTCCCAGCCAGGTTCATACCCTTCGGCATCTGGCGTGATCCAAATTTGGAACAAGGTCGTGTCCTCGTCTTCCATGTTCTTTTCAGCATGTACGATGCCTGTGCCTGCGTGCATGACCTGAACGTCTCCCGCTTCGGTCCGACCTTCGTTGCCGATGCTGTCCTTGTGCGAGATGGCACCTTTGCGGACATAGGTGATAATTTCCATATCACGATGCGGGTGCGAGTCGAATCCTGTTTGCGCCTTAATCGTATCGTCATTCCAGACCCGAAGCGGGCCTAATCCCATGCGACGAGGATCATGATACCCGGCAAAGCTGAAGTGATAATGCGCATCCAGCCAATCGTTGGCGAAGGTGCCCAACTCGTCAAAATTCCTTACATCAATCATGATCGTGCTCCTTATCCTAGATTTGAAGTTTAGCTACGCGGCTGCGATGACGTTGTTGATTTTGTCTTTTGCTTCTTTGATGCCATTGGCGCGATGGTCGCCGCCCATATCCATGCCATTGGCGGCGATGATGTTGAAGTTTTTTAATCCGATGAAACCAAAAATATGACGAAGGTACCCTGACTGGAAGTCGGCCGGATTGGGATCTTCTGGATCACCATCGCCATACTTGCCACCACGGGTCGAAATCACATAGACGGGTTTGTCATCAAGCAATCCATGAGGGCCTGTTTCAGGATCATACCCAAATGTTTTACCGGGGCGCGCAATATGATCGATCCAGGTCCGAAGCGCACCCGAGATCGTGAAGTTATGCATCGGTGCGCCCACTACAATAACGTCCGCTGCTGCAAGCTCAGCAATCATCGCATCCGATGCCGCGATCGCTGCCGTTTGTCGGTCGCTGAGGTGATCTGGGTCGCGACGCAGGGCATCAATCAGCTCATCATCGATATGTTCCGGCGGGTTCGCACCAATATCACGGTGAACAATGGACGCGTCAGAAAACTTGTCCCCCCAGGCAGAAATGAAGCCTTCGGTAAGGGAACGCGATACCGCGTCTTTGCGGGGGCTAGTATCGAGTACGAGTAAGTTGTTCATGGTTATGCTCCTCAAAAATGTGTGCTGTTGCCAACGTTGAGATGAAGATAGGGAGAATTTCAGAATTAGACAATTATACTAATTATGAATACATTGTTCGTATTAATGAACAATAAGATTGCCACACATGAGCACCGATCCACTCGAAGGCATTGCCGTTTTTGCCGCTGTTGTTGAGGCGGAGAGTTTCTCCGGCGCAGCACGTGCGCTGCGACGCTCCAAGGCGGCTGTCAGCACTCAAATCCAAAAACTCGAAGACAGGTTGGATGTCCGCCTGCTTAACCGGACAACGCGTCAGTTATCAATGACCGACGAGGGACGCGCATTTTATGAACACGCCCGGCGCATCTTGGATGAAGCCCAAGAAGCCCACGACGCACTTGATAATCTGAACAATGAACCTCGTGGGACGTTGCGGCTCAATGCGCCCATGTCATTTGGGCAATTACATTTGGGCGCTGCCATCGCAGATTTCATGGCCCTGCATCCTGAAATCCACATCGACCTTGATCTCAATGATCGACAAATCGATCTGGTTGAGGACGGTTACGATATGGCGATCCGGATCGCGTCCCTACCCGACTCCAGCTTGATCGCCCGACGATTGGCACCTTGTCGGCGCGTTATCCTCGCCAGCCCCGCATACTGGGATCAACACGGTCGCCCTGAACATCCCCGTGACCTCAAAAAGCATGAGGTCCTCATTTACTCCTATGTCCCCGAACCAAACAAATGGATATTCCAAAAGGATGGCGATC
>DGNZ01000220.1:0-2230 GCA_002389175.1 Rhodospirillaceae bacterium UBA4479
AGGCAAAGTGCGGTCATCTGATCGGCCTGAATGACGAGGATATTGGGGCGGGTCATGGGAATTCCTTCCAAGAATTGATCCGCCCGAACCAATGCCCGAGCGGATGTCGTATGCTATTACTTTTCGCCGACGCGGGCAACGAACTCTTCTATGCCGGGAACACCAATCTCGCGATAGTACTTTAACGCACCAGGATGCAGAGGCGCGCCAAAGCCATTCAGGACAGTCTCTTTGGACACGCGACCAAAGGCGGGGTGTACGCCTGCCAAATCATCAAGGTTTTCGAATATTGCCTTGGTCATGTCATATACACGCCCTTCAGACACATCGGCAGAAATTACCAGGCCATTTGCAAGACCATAGGTTGGGGTGTCACCCGCTACATCCTCATAGGTGCCGCCAGGAATAGAGAGGCGAAAGTAAGGGGGATACTTGGCGCTAAGATCCGCGTAAAATTCATCCGATACCGGGATAAGTTTTAGATCGCGCTGTGCTGACAGCTTAATTACTGGTGGGAGCGGGAAAGACCCGTTCCACAGGGCGGCGTCAATGTTGCCGTCGCTCAGCATGTCGACCATGTCACCAAGGCGCACGCGGAAAGCTTCGAAATCGTCGCCTGCGATCATTTCCATCAGAACGTTCGCATCCAACATCGAAACGCCACCAGGCTGACCCATACCAACGCGCTTTCCCTTCAGATCTGAAAGCGAATTGACTGGCCCACCTTCCAGCGTGATGACATGCATGCCAACAGGAGCAATCGCCATCCACGACAGGATTTTGCCGGGCTCACCACCCTCATAAGGCCCAGTCGCTGCATAAGCCTCGTAGGAGGATAGGGTCGTTGCCATAGAGGCTTCGATCTCTTTGTCCTGCAGCAGCTTGATGTTGGCAACATAGCCTTTGGTTTCTTCAGCGGTTGCTTCGACGCCATCGATGTTCTTGTTGATCACATCGGCGATGCCTGCTGACCAGGTATAGGCCGTGCAGCCAACCGGGCAGGACCCGATCGAGAAAAAGTCATCGGCATTCGCCGCCACTGGAGCCACAAGCACTGTCGCGGCAACAAAAGTTGATTTTAGTGTAAATTTCATTAGGTTTCTCCCTCTGAGGTTTTTTCGACCGGTTATGAACCGGTTCCCGTTGTAATTTCTTCAGCAGCGCCTTTGCGCAGGTTCCAAAAGACCAGCGCACCTGCGACGATCGCTGCTAACGCATCATAGCGCCAGTCCGAGTTTAAGAATAAAACCGCTGCAAGCGCGAAGCCGAGCCGTTCTATAATGTTGAGGCGATAAGCGAACACCCCCAACATTGCGATACTGGCCGACACTCCGCCTGCAATTGCAGTGATGAAAGATACGACCACCTGCACCCAAGTGACATCAATCCCCAGGAGGGCAGGATCGTAGACGAAGAAGTAGGGGACCGCAAAAGCACCCATGCCGAATTGGCAGGCTAGCACCGCGATCTTCAACGGGTTGCCCTGGCTGATGGAGGCAGCTGCATAGGCGGCCAGCGCTACTGGTGGCGTGATCGAAGACAGCATGGCCGAGTAGAGCACAAAGAGATGCGCGGCCAGAAGCCCTACGCCCAGATCGACAAGGGCAGGCGCAACCAGCGTGGCCACTAGAATATAGGCCGCCGCCGTTGGCAGGCCCATCCCAAGGATCAGGCAGGTGAGCATTGTAAGCATGAGTGCCAACGGCAATTGACCGCCAGATAGCAAAACCACGAGGGTTGAGAACTTCAGGCCGACGCCTGTGAGTGTGATTATTCCAATGATGCAACCCGCCGCCGCACAGGCAAGCGCCACGGGGATCACCGCGTAGGCTGCTGTGACGGCCGTTTCAACCATCCGGCGCGGTGTTTGCGCTGAGCCGCGGCTGAAATAGCTGACGATCATCGAGGCCACCACTGCCCAAAACGACGATAGCATGATCGAATAGCCATTAAGCAACATGCTGACGAAAACTGGCAGCGGCGCTAATAGATAGGAGCGCTTGACAATTGAGGCCCAGTCAGTGGTTGAATCCGCGTCGCGCAAAAGCGGGATATTCCGTTTCACCGCCTCAAAATGCACCATGGCCAGGAGCACCGCATAAAAGATCACTGCAGGCAGGAAGGCAGCTTTAGCGATGGTCAGGTAGGACGTCGCGGTGAACTCAGCCATGATAAAAGCAGCAGCGCCCATAACCGGTGGCATCAGCTGCCCTCCGGTCGAAGCGACCGC
>DGNZ01000220.1:2268-2811 GCA_002389175.1 Rhodospirillaceae bacterium UBA4479
CCAGTGGTCAGAACGTTAGCAACTGCAGTGCCCGAAATCATTCCCATCAAGCTGGAGCCAACGACAGCGGCCTTTGCGGGCCCACCGCGCATCCGGCCCGTCAGGCCAGTGGCAAAATCCATCAGCACCTGTCCCGCGCCGGTCTTTTCCAACAATGCGCCCAACACAACGACGCCCGTTACGAAGGTGGCGCTGACGCCAAGCGGAGTGCCAAATATACCACCGCCACCCAGATACAATTGAGCCGTTATGCGTTTCAAAGAATATCCGCGATGCGCCAGCCCATCGGGCAGATAGGCGCCGAAAAGACCGTAGGCGATGAAGATTGCCGCCAGAATAACGATAGGCCAGCCAATGGTCCGACGGCAGGCGTCGAACAGGGTGACTAACAGAACAACGGCGAAAACTATCTCATAGTCCGTGATCTCGCCCCAGCGATCATTGATCGCGTCGAAATTGACGATGTGGTGTCCCGTGGTGACGATTCCCCCAGCCAGTACCAAAAGTATCCACAGCTTTTGTAGGGTCGTGTTTAGGCCGCTC
>DGNZ01000042.1 GCA_002389175.1 Rhodospirillaceae bacterium UBA4479
GACGGTGGTCGCTTGGCCAACTCGCGCGCACGTTCTGGTGTAGATTCTGATTTTTGAGTTGTCGCTATCTCGGTTTCTGGTTCCGTTTCTTCCGTTTCTGGGGCTGCAGGCTCAACTAAGTCAGATGCACGATCAGATTCGCTCGGCATTTCTGGCGAGGCTGTGGGCTTTTCACCCAAATCCAACACCATATCGGGCTCAGGTAAGTCGATGCGTTTGAGCTCGCCATTTTCTTGAATCACAATATTCCGGGGCAGCGATTCTTCATATTGAAGATGATCGTGTGACTTTGGAGTCGGTTTAGGCGTTTGAGAAGGAGATGAAGGTGCAATAATCGGTTGGGCGTTTTCAACCAGCGGCGGAGATGTTGGCTTGACGTATTTTCCCAAAAAATACCCACCCAAAACCCCAGCAATCGCCATCAATACCAACGCAGCCATACGGAAAGGGTTTAGGCCGAAACTTTGTCCCATCTTGCGTTCTGGACGCGGCCAGCCCGTTGCTTTGGCTTGTCTTACATTGTCTTTGTTTGAAGAACGACCGCTCACGCTGATATCCCTATCGGAGACACTCGATAAGTTGGGTAGCGCACGGCAAAGAGGTGGTCAATCGCTAGTGCAGCGTAGAACAGACTCCCAAAATGCACCAGAATAGTGTATACGGGTTTGGTGGTTGTCAGTTTGTATTCAGGTGCGGTTGTTACTACAAACTGTAACAAACATTGGGGGTCCCCGTGAAATCGTTCGACGTGTCGCAGCTAAACATTCTCGTGCTTGAAAAACATCTACTGGTCCGCCGTCTTTTGACGGACGTTTTCAGCGAGTTTGGAGTTGCTACGGTCTTTTCCACGGCTGAACCTGCCGAAGCCTATCAGTATTATTACGAAAATGAGCCTGACATCGTGCTTTGCGATTGGACTCCTGATCTTAATGGGATCGAATTCATTCGCCGCATTCGTCTGCATGATGAAAGCGTCAATCCATATGTGCCAATCGTCGTGGTGACAGCAAACACCGAGTTGCGTCATGTATGCATCGCACGTGATAACGGCATGACTGAATTTTTGGCCAAGCCTGTATCTGCCAAGACCATCTACAGTCGTCTTTGCAGTGTCATTGAAAATCCACGCCCGTTCATCCGGGTCAACGATTTCTTTGGTCCCGACCGTCGTCGTCGGAACTTCTCATTCGGTGGTGAGGATCGTCGCCGGGCGATGTAACATTCAGGCCCACGCTTGGGCCTGCTTGCATATTCTCTCATCTTAGTCCGCTTGACCACGCCATGACGTGGCGTCATTGTGCCGCCTGATTGGGACTTATATTGTCATTTTGGACAATGATTGCTGGAATTCAAAAACATGTTTCTGTTGATCGATAATTACGACAGTTTCACATACAATTTGCTGCATTATCTGGGCGAATTGGGGGCGGAAGTTGCTGTCCACCGCAATGATGAAATTACCGTGGCCGATGCGATTGGATCGGGTGCCGATGGCATCGTGATCTCGCCTGGGCCATGTGATCCGGACAAAGCTGGTATTTGCCTGGATTTGGTCAAGGCCGCAGCGGAAACAGGCACACCTGTATTTGGTGTTTGCCTTGGATTTCAGGCGATCGGTCAGGCATTCGGTGGCGAGATTGAGCGCGCACCAAGCCCTATGCACGGCAAGATTTCAGAAATTACCCACGATGGCACTGGCGTGTTCGCTGGAATCCCCTCTCCTATTCAGGCGACTCGATACCATTCATTGTCGATCAGACCTGAAACCATGCCGAATAGCCTGATTCCCATTGCCCATAGTGGTGACGGTGTCGTGCAGGGGATCCGACATGCTGCGCTGCCGATTCACGGCGTGCAATTCCACCCGGAAAGTATCGCATCCCAGCATGGGCATGATATTCTGCGCAACTTTATCGATATGACCCGTGGCAGGGAGGCTGCGTAATGAGCGATGAAATGAAGCCGATCCTGAATAAAGTTGCTGATGGCACGGCACTATCTGCTGACGAAGCCGAAGCCGCGTTTGGCATCATCATGTCGGGCGATGCGACGCCTGCGCAAATTGCGGGTTTCTTGATGGCGCTTCGGGTGCGCGGTGAAACGGTTGATGAAATCACAGGTGCTGTTCGTACCATGCGGGCGAAGATGACCCGGATTACGGCCCCTGCGGGCGCGATGGACGTGGTCGGCACCGGTGGCGATAGCTCTGGGACGTATAATATTTCAACGGGGGCCGCGTTTGTGGTTGCCGGCGCGGGCGTACCCGTTGCCAAGCATGGCAACCGTGCCCTGTCGTCAAAATCCGGTGCAGCCGACGTGCTGTCATCATTAGGCGTCAATCTGGAAGCTGATTTCCCCGTCATTGAAAAAGCGATGGCCGAAGCTGGTATCGGCTTTTTGATGGCGCCAAGGCACCACAGTGCGATGCGCTTTGTTGGTCCGGTGCGGGTTGAAATGGGAGTACGCACGATCTTTAACATCTTGGGCCCCATGTCGAACCCCGCTGATGTGAAACGCCAGTTCACGGGTGTATTTTCCAGGGATTGGGTGCTGCCGATGGCGGAAACCCTTAAGAACCTGGGCTGTGAAGCCGCCTGGGTGGTGCATGGCTCTGACGGTTTGGATGAATTGACGACGACGGGGCCAACGCACGTTGCAGCGCTTGAAAATGGTACCATTCGTGAGTTTGAGGTTTCACCAACCGATGTTGGGATCGCAATTGCTGACCCGGCTGATCTAAAAGGTGGCGACCCCAAAACCAACGCTGCGGCCATTCGCACGCTATTGGGCGGCGAAACGGGCGCATACCGGGATATCGTGCTGATGAATGCAGGTGCATCGTTGGTGGTCGCAGGCAAAGCCGCTGACCTGGCGTCGGGCGTGGAAATGGCTGCTGTATCCATTGACAGTGGTGATGCGCTGGCCACGTTGGATAAGCTCGTCGCGATTACGAACGGTTAGAGGCATGAGCGACGTTCTCACCAAGATTTGCGCCGACAAAGAAGTGCATATTGCGGCTAAAAAGGCAGAAACATCCTTATCTGAGCAGGAAAACCGGGCGTCAGTGCAATCGCCGACGCGCGGGTTTGCCAATGCCCTGCGGGCCAAAGTTGACGCTGGTGGCTATGGGCTGATTGCTGAGTTGAAGAAAGCATCGCCGTCCAAAGGCCTGATCCGTGATGATTTCGACCCGCCCAGTCTGGCACAGGCTTACGAGGCTGGCGGTGCCGCATGTTTGAGCGTACTGACCGATATTCCGTATTTCCAAGGGGATGATGCGTTCTTGGTTGCCGCGCGGGCCAGTGTCGCCCTGCCCGTGCTTCGCAAAGATTTCATGCTCGATACTTATCAAGTTACCGAATCACGGGCTTTGGGTGCAGATTGTATTCTGTTGATCATGGCTGCGCTCTCGGATGCCCAAGCGGCAGAGTTGGAAGACGCAGCGGTGGCCTATGGGATGGACGTCTTGGTAGAAATTCACAACCGTGAGGAATTGGACCGGGCGCTCAAATTAAAATCACCCCTTCTTGGCATAAACAACCGTAATCTCAAGACCTTAGAGGTCAATATTTCCACAACAGAAGAGCTTTCAGAACACGTTCCAAACGACAAGATCATGATCTGCGAAAGCGGTTTGTTTTCGCGTGCCGAACTGGACCGGATGGCAAAAGTTGGCGCGCATTGTTTCTTGATCGGTGAAAGCCTAATGCGCCAAGACGACGTGGCGGCAGCCACACGTGCGCTGTTATCTGCCGACGTCGCACAGCAAGGGGCCGCATAATGGCTGAATTCACCCATATTGATGCCGATGGCAACGCCGTGATGGTCGATGTTTCCGATAAAGCGGATACGGAGCGTATGGCGACGGCCAAGGGCCGCGTGTTGATGGCGCCTGAAACCTTGAAAATGATCATGGATGGCGGTGTCAAAAAAGGTGACGTGCTGTCGGTCGCACAGTTGGCCGGAATCATGGGCGCGAAGCGCACACCTGACCTGATTCCGCTGTGTCATCCCCTCGCCCTAACGTCCGTAAAAGTCAATCTGACAGCCAATCCGGACGATAATGCGATTGATATCGATGCGACGTGTAAGCTTAAGGGCCAAACCGGTGTGGAGATGGAAGCATTGACCGCTGTGTCGGTTGCAGCCCTGACTGTTTACGACATGTGCAAGGCGGCGGACCGTGGGATGCAAATCACTGACATCCGGCTAACGCACAAATCGGGTGGAAAATCCGGCACGTTTGAGGCTGCATAGATGCTCAGCATCGAAGAAGCCCTTGAGAAAATTAGAAACGCCATAGAGCCGGTCGCAACCGAAGAAATCTTTGTGACCGATGCGTTGGGCCGTGTTTTAGCCGCTGATGTGATCGCCGAGGTCAGTCATCCGCCACAAGCGGTATCTGCGATGGATGGTTATGCCGTGCGGGCGGCAGATGTACCCAAAGCCCCTACCACCCTTAAAATGATCGGTGAAGCTGCCGCAGGGCATGTTTTCAAAGGTAATGTGGGTGAAGGTCAGTGCACACGGATATTCACGGGTGGTGGTCTGCCAGATGGCGCAGATACGATCATCATCCAAGAAGACACCGAAACCGACGGTGATCAAATCACCATGCTTGAAGCCCCTAAACCGGGGCAATGGGTACGACCTGAAGGCTTGGACTTCGCACGCGGTAAAACGCTATTACCTGCGGGGCAATTGTTAAGCGCACGGGATCTCGGATTGGCCGCTGCGGCTGGCGCAACATGGCTTGTCGTCCGTCAAAAACCACGCGTCGCCGTTTTAGCAACGGGTGACGAGGTTATCATGCCCGGTGCGCCGCGCCGTTCTGATCAAATTGTCAGTTCCAATTCGGTGGCTCTTTTGGCTTATGCAGAGGTTTTTGGTGCTGACGCTGTTTCTTTGGGTGTGGCCGCGGATAAACCCGATGCACTTCGCGATAAGCTGAATGATGCCAAGGGGTTTGATCTTTTGGTTACGTCCGGTGGTGCCAGCGTCGGGGACCATGATTTGGTGCAATCCGTATCGGGCGATCAAGGCATGGAACTGGGATTCTATAAAATCGCCATGCGCCCTGGTAAACCGCTAATCTTTGGACGGCTGGGTCATACATTTTTACTCGGATTGCCAGGGAATCCTGTTTCTACGGGGGTTACGGCCGCGATCTTTATGCGGGCCGCGATTGAACAACTGTTGGGTTTGATGCCTGCGCCGCTATATCACGCGGCGAAATTGGGTCGCGATCTGCCCCAAAATGGCAAGCGTTTGGATTTCATGCGGGCAGAACTCACGCCCAGCAGCGAAGGCTTGCCGACGGCGACGCCTTTTGAGCGCCAAGATAGCTCTATGATGGGAAGGTTTGCCGACGCTGATTGTTTGGTGATGCGTGAAATCAATGCCCCGCCCGCGTCCGCCGGTGATACGGTGAAGATTGTGCCCCTTCGCGTATCCACATTGCTGTTCTAGCAATTTGACACCTACCAGAACTCGCGAATTGACAGCCTTCCACCCAGTTGACACAAAATCAGAACTAAAGTAGAACATTTAAATATTGTTTATTGTTTGTTCTATTTATGATCCCGAGATGATCTACTGTATTTAGTATATTCGGGGTTGGTGCCGTGGGAGGGCCCGCTACATGCTGACGCGAAAGCAATACGAACTTTTGATGTATATTGAGGCTTCTCTACGAGACGGCGGCGTTTCCCCCTCCTTCGACGAAATGAAAGAAGCCCTGGGTTTGAAGTCCAAATCCGGTATTCACCGCCTGATAACGGGCCTCGAAGAACGCGGCTTTATCCGCCGCCTGCCCCATCGGGCCCGTGCGTTAGAAGTATTAAAGCTCCCTGAAAACGCACAACCGTTGCAGAATGCCCAAAAAACGGCATCAATCAGCGAAAAATCGTTCACACCAAGCGTTATTGAGGGTCAGTTTGGTATCTCTGGCGCGAACGTGGATGCAGAAGCCTCTGATGCCGTTCAGCTTCCGCTGTATGGACGGATTGCTGCTGGCACCCCGATTGAGGCACTGCGCGATCCTGGCAGCTTTATTGACGTCCCTGCCGCCTTGATCTCAGGTGGTGAGCATTATGCACTTGAGGTCGATGGTGAATCGATGATGGAAGCAGGCATTCTGGACGGTGACACGGTTATCATCAAACGTACTGAAACAGCTGAAAACGGGGCTATTGTGGTGGCTTTGGTGGATGATGGCGAAGTGACGTTAAAGCGTCTGCGACGTCGGGGTAATTCGATCG
>DGNZ01000291.1 GCA_002389175.1 Rhodospirillaceae bacterium UBA4479
AAAGCGGTCCTGATTTGTGCGTTAATGAGGGTGACTTTGTGATCTGAACTGAAAACTGGACATTCACCGAGGCAATGCTTGAGGTCTGCTGTGAGGGCGAAGGGTGGAGTCGCTGAAACAGCCGTAAATGCATTAACATGCCAAGCCGAGGTCAGTGTCGAAGCGTATTATAAGGTGTGATCACTAGACAGCGGTTGCTCTTACAGTTTCTACAAATCTTTTTACGGTGTCAGAGTTCCCCGACTTTCGAAACGCGACATACAGGTCGATTTGGTTTTCACATGGTTCGAACGGAACAAAGGAAACACCAGATGGTGCGATATTCTTGACCCAAGCGGGTACTAAAGAAATCCCTAAGCCTTGGATCACGAACTGCAACATAGTGGACTTGTCGATTATCTCACAGACGATGTTTGGTTGCGCGCCAATTTGGCGAAACCCGCTCCATAGTGCCTCGTGAAGAATTGGGCGGGCGTGTTTGGGATACCCCACGATCGGTTGGTTGACGATATCAGATGCAGAAAGGGAAGCTGAACCTGCAAGCGGATTGGTTTTGGCCATCACCACCACGATAGGCTGACGATGTAATAGTTGGCTGGTAATAAATTCATCTTCTTGAGGTGTCCGTACGAAAGCCACATCCGTCCGGTGGGCAATCAATTCTTGCGAATGTTGCTCAGAGGATGAGATTTCCAACACCTGCACATGGACCTTCGGATCGGTCTCGCGAAATGCAATGAGGGCTTTAGGCAACAACATAGAAATTGCTTCGTCGACGCCGCTCACTCGGACATGGCGTAGGTCAGACTCGGCAGTGTGGCGAACGTTGGAGATCGAATTTTCAATGTCGGCAAGTATCCTTTTGGCATTTTGGACGAACTCGGACCCGGCTTGGGTAAGGCTGACCTGCCGGGTTGTTCTGAAAAACAACCGGGCACCAAGTTCATGTTCCAAAGCAGAAACCCTTTCAGAAAGAGCGGACTGGCTAAGTCCCAAACGTTCGCCTGCGCGTCGAAAGTGAAGTTCTTCCGCCACGGCGACGAAGCATTCCAACTGTCTGATGTCCAATACGTACTCCTTTGTGGATCTACTTGATTACGCTCACCCGCGCCTCGCGCTGCAATGCTTCCTCATAGTCTCGGATCGCACCAGCATGTTCCAAAGAGTCCAGCGTATCATCGCGACCTCGGATCAGTGCCACTTGAGTAGCATCGTCCATCTCAAATGTTGTGTTAATGCCAGAAGTTGTGATTGTGCGCCTTTCAAGATCAATCGATATCTCCTTTCCTCTTGCATCGCTAGAAAATTGCAAAAATAAATCACGCATTTCGGGGGAAACAACTGGCAGTGCAAGACCGTTTTTGCGGGCATTGTCGTAAAATATCCCAGCAAACCCTGTCCCGATGCAGGCGTCGATCCCGAGCTGGCGCATACCCCAGACGGCATGTTCCCGGCTGGATCCACAGCCAAAATTGTCGCCAACGATTAAAATGTTGGCCTGCGTCCAAGGCGGCTTGTTCAAGATAAATTCTGGGCGCTGTCGCCCTGCGTTGTCAAAGCGTAAGTCTGCAAACGCGCCATCGCCTAATCCTTCGCGGGTAATTGTGATCAAAAAGCGCTTGGGCATGATCACATCGGTATCGACATTGGCCAGTGGCAACGGAGCTGCGATCCCCTTGATCGTTTTGGTCATCTGATTATCTTTCATTTAAAATCACGCACATCTGCCAGATGCCCAGAGATGGCAGCCGCCGCGACCATGGCCGGTGACATCAGATGGGTGCGTGCGCCGCGGCCCTGGCGTCCTTCAAAATTGCGATTGGTCGACGAGGCAACACGCTCACCATCCATTGCAATATCGTCGTTCATTGCCAAACACATCGAACACCCTGCTTCAGGACGCCACTCAAAACCGGCGGCCTCAAATATGGCACGCAGGCCTTCGGCTTCAGCCTTTATGCGTGTCATTGCAGATCCGGGCACAACTATCGCTTCGACGCCTTTCGCCACGTGACGGCCTTCAAGTATTTTGGCAGCTTCTCGAAGATCTTCGATACGAGAGTTGGTACAAGAGCCGATAAATGCTGTATCTATTTTTATCGACTGAGCCGATTGTCCTTCGATCAACCCCATATACTGCAATGAGCGAGAAAGTAGCGCCTTGGCTTTTGGAGAAATATAGTCCTCGGCGCAAGGCACATTCGCTGTGATTGGCACAGATTGATCTGGGCTGGTCCCCCACGTAATTAGAGGTTCGATATCGGCACCCGATATGGTAAATTCTTCATCAAATATGGCTTTAGGATCACTGATCCAGCTTTCAGCTTTGTACGCAAACTGACCGCTATGAGAGTGCCCCTTTAATGCAGTTTCAGTGACTTCATCTGCTGCGATCAAGGCCGCCCGCGCACCCAGCTCCACTGCCATATTGCAAACGGTCATCCGTCCGGCCATATCGAGGCTGTGGATGGCCGAACCTGCAAACTCCACTGCAAACCCATTGGCCCCACCTGCGCCAACGACTTGCACGACTTTCATGATGATGTCTTTAGCCGTAACGCCGGGCGCGACGTCTCCGTTAACAGTTACGCGCATAGTTTTCATGCGTTTGTAACGAAGGGTTTGAGTCGCAAGCACATGCTCCACTTCCGAAGTGCCGATGCCAAAGCCCAATGCGCCGTAAGCCCCATAAGTGGTGGTATGGCTGTCGCCACAAGCGATCAACATACCCGGTGCAACCAGCCCTTGTTCGGGAACCACGACGTGTTCGATACCCTGTCGCGGGTCGCCGAGGCCGTAAAAGGCGATGCCGTGTTTGCTACAATTTGATTGCAAGTTGTCGATCAGCAATTTGGACTCTGTGTCATGAGGCTCACGACTTCGGGTCGCGTTCACATGGTCAATCACTGCCAGATGTGCCTCTGCGCGCCAAACTTCTAGGCCCTTTGTGTAGAGCCCCGAAAAGGCCTGCGGACTCGTGTATTCGTTCATGATGTGTAAATCAACATAGATCAGCATGTCGCCATCGGGCAGATCGCAGACCTTGTGGGCGTCGACCAGTTTGTCATAAAGCGTGCGGCTCATCCGGTGGCCTCCATATGTCTTGCGTGGCGTGCAAAGAATTCGGACATGCATGCGGCGATATCATTCGGTATTTCTTCGGCCATGTAATGGGTGGCGTCTAGCGCTTCACCCTCAACTTGCATCGCGCGCTGACGCCAAAGACCAAGCGCGTCGAAGCATTTTGCAATAACACCGCGTTTTGCCCAAAGCGCCAGGATTGGCATATCAAGCTTTTTGCCCTCGTCTGCGTTGTCATGTTCGATGTCTATAGTGGCAGCAGCACGATAGTCTTCGCAGCTTGCATGAATTGTGAGTGGATCCGCAAAGGCGCTCAAATATTCAGTCAGAGCTTCAGGAACAAATGGGTTTTTGCCCTTCGCCTGATTGAAACATTTAAGCTTCCAGAACTCTTGCGCGTCCGCACCAATCATTTGCTCAGGTAGCGGGTGTGGCTGAATTAGGAAAAACCAGTGCCAGTAAGCGCGGGCAAATTCAACGCTTGTGTTGGCGTACATTTCGCGGGTCGGCGCGATGTCGAGCAATGTCATGGCTGCAACGCAATCTGGATGGTCCAGCCCCATCCTATGTGCCACCCGCGCACCCCTATCATGGGCCCCAACGAGAAATCGCTCATGCCCCAAGCGCCGCATGACTGCGACGATATCATTGGCCATAGCGCGTTTTGAATAAGGCTCGTGCGATGCGTTTGACACTGGTTTATCTGACCTGCCATATCCACGCAGGTCAGGGCAGATGATTTGATACGAGCGCGCAAGTATCGGTGCCACACCGTGCCACATAGCAGATGTTTGTGGATAGCCATGTAAAAGGACGAGTGGCGGCGCACCAGCGGGCCCAGCGCGGCGGACGAACAAAGTCGCACCGTCGCCTTCGATGCGCTCTTCCACGAATTCCTTGAACATTGTGCATTCTCCGAGAGGATTAAACTTAATTCCTTATTTCAGATTAAATTAAAAGAATTAATCGTAAAAACTGAACAGTTATGCCGACTAATTCTTTCGATAAGTTCCATTAGTCTCTAATAACAAGAACCGCGCTGGAAAAATCCAGAAGTGCGGTAATCACGGATCGAAGGAGGATACTATGAAGTTTCTGCTAAATACTGCGCTATTACTGACATTGGCTTGCAGCGCAAACTCCGCGCTTGCTGCCTGTGATGCTGGAGAGATTGTCATTAAGTTTAGTCACGTTACAAACACGGACAAACATCCTAAAGGCATAGCGGCTACATTGCTTGAACAACGGGTTAACGATGAGATGAACGGCAAGGCCTGCCTTGAAGTATTCCCGAACTCCACGCTTTATAACGACAATCAAGTTTTAGAAGCACTGTTGCAAGGTGACGTTCAA
>DGNZ01000433.1 GCA_002389175.1 Rhodospirillaceae bacterium UBA4479
GCGAGGCAATCCTGAAAACCCCGGTTAAAGAACTTCAGCGGGGGCCTATATTGGCCAACTCTGTGTCAGTCGGGTATTTTTAGAGGTGCCCTAATGTAAGGACTGCCGATGACAATACGCTTTGCGTCAACGGCGCGGAGGGCACGGATCACACCCGAAATGAGTGATGTAGCTTTTGCGTTAGGTGCGCCGCGATTGAGTTCCGCATGGACACGTTCTTCACCGATTACCAATGATCCAGATGTGCAGCCGTAACACACAACATCAAGGCTGCCATCCGGCAAGAGTGATGCTGCTGCAGGTGCCAGATTGTCAGCTTGTGCAGCCAGCGTTTCGTTGGTGATTATATCTGAACTGGCTAAGCGAGAGAAATGCATCCCGACACCGGGTGGACACAATGCCATCACATCGTCTTCGATGGTTTGTTCTGTGGCCAGTAATACGTAGCCAATCTTGGCGCGATGATGGCGTCCTTTATCGAACGGAATATTGCCTGTCCAAACGACGCTTTCCGGAATATTTTTTTCTGTAGATGTCATCGTGCTCAAAGCTCCAATCTGCGCGTCACTAAGGTATACAGCTTAATCGTTCCACGTCATGATGCCACGAAACGTGTGAGAACGACATAGGGGGTAGGGCATGTTGCATTTCGAAACATCAGAGTATCAATCACGTGTCGATGCGGCCAAAATCAGCGTTGTTGAAGCGGGTCTGGATGGAATTCTATTGTTCGCACCCGAGAGCCAGTATTGGCTGACCGGCTACGATACCTTCGGCTTTGCCATGTTCCAGTGCATGGTTTTGTCTGCGAACGGTGATGTGCACTTGCTGACACGCGCACCGGATCTTAGGCAAGCTCAACAGACCTCAACGTTGTCTGACGACCATATCCATATTTGGAAAGATATAGAGGGCGTTAACCCTGCCATGGCTTTGCAGGCGCTACTCACAGACCTCGGGCTTTACGGCAAGAAGCTGGGGATCGAGACCAAAACGGCGGGCCTCACCGCGTTCAATGGTGATCTGGTGCGTTCCGCTATCGTTGATGGCACAGAATTAATAGAATCATCCGATCTGATTGCGACCTTGCGCCGGATCAAGAGCCCCGCCGAAATTGCGTTCACGCGAAAGGCAGCTGAGCTTTCGGATTTATCCCTGGACGCAGCGATCGAAGCGATGCATGTGGGGGCATTCGAAGGTGATATCCTTGCCGCCATGCAAGGCTGCGTCTTTGCCGAAGGCGGCGATTACGCCGGGAACGAATTCATTATCGGATCAGGCGACGCGGCGTTGTTGTGTCGGTACCAATCGGGTCGCCGATATTTGGATGCATCCGATCAGTTGACGTTGGAATGGTCAGGGGCATGGCGGCGGTATCATGCGGCCATGATGCGGACGCTTATTATTGGCCCGGCGAATGATACACAAATAAAAATGCATGCTGCAGCAACCGAAGCATTAGAAGCCTGCGAAGCGGCGATTAAACCGGGTGCCCCCATGGGCGATGTATTCGATGCGCATGCGCGAACCTTTGATCGTCATGGCCTTAAACATGCACGCCTGAATGCCTGTGGATACGGCATGGGTGCGGTTTACAATCCTATCTGGGTTGATTTCCCTATGTTCTATGAAGGAAACCCGTTGATCATGAACGCAGGAAATGTGTTCTTCATGCACATGATCTTGATGGACTCAGATGCCGGATTGGCAATGTGTTGGGGGCATTCTGTGCTGGTGACCGATGATGGTGTAGAGCGTTTGAGCCGCCATCCACTCGATTTGGTCTGCCTTTAAGGCCCAGCATCCTTCACCGACTGCATCGACACATACGTGGACGTATTCGCAACGTGCGGCAGGTTTGAGATCGTCTCGCCAAGGATACGTCGGTAGGCTTGGATATCTGTGGTGCGTACTTTCAGCAGGTAATCGAACGCACCGGCAATCATATGACACTGTTCGATTTCAGGGATTTTGAGTACCGCGTTATTAAAGGCGTTCAGGGCGCGTTCCGTTGTGTCCGCTAACTTCACTTCGGTAAAGGCGACGTGTTCTAATCGCAGTTTTTCCGGGTTTAAAATGGCGCGATAACCGCGAATATAGCCTTGGTCTTGAAGCCTTTTTAACCGGACCTGACAGGGGCTGGTCGATAGCCCAATGCGCTTTGCCAGCTCAGTTATCGAGAGGCGCCCTTCTGTCGATAAAATATCAATGATTTTTCGGTCAAACCGATCAAGTGACCCGGTATTTGATGAATTATCCATATTAAGCACTTTAATAATCTAATATTTCAGTAAAATCACCTTTAAAAACTCAATGATAAAGAAAAACAGCTGTTTCAGTGATGCTAGTATCTGGAAAATTTTGGGGAGGCTGTGAAATCCATGCATAATTTAAATGAGCTACGGACGTCTATTCAACAGGCCCATCGGGCCGAAGAGCGTGACATTGTTGCTGGCCTGACGGCAGAAGCGGCGATCTCAGAAACCACCCGCGCTGACATCGCATCGGATGCAGCAAAGCTGGTATCCGCAATACGCACCGACGAAGCGCCTGGCTTGATGGAGGTTTTCCTCGCTGAATATGGTCTTTCGACCGAAGAAGGTGTCGCACTGATGTGCTTGGCCGAAGCACTCCTTCGTGTGCCCGATCCGGAAACCATGGACGATTTGATTGAAGACAAAATCGCACCGTCAGCGTGGGGCGCGCATTTGGGGCACTCCAGCTCATCGTTGGTCAACGCATCCACATGGGCATTGATGTTGACCGGTAAAGTCTTGGACGAGGACGACGCAGGTACCACGGGTATTGCGCGTACGTTGCACGGTGCTGTTAAACGCTTGGGCGAACCTGTCATCAGGCGCGCTGTGACCCGTGCCATGAAGGAAATGGGCAATCAGTTCGTTCTGGGCGAAACCATCAACGAAGCCGTTCGGCGAGGCCAGAAATGGGAAGGCCAAGGTTACACTTATTCTTATGACATGTTGGGTGAAGCCGCTTTGACTGCAAGCGATGCAGCCGAATATTTCGATGCCTATAAGGACGCGATTGAAAACCTGAGTGCACACTGCAAGTCGTCGGACATTCGTGAAAACCCAGGCATTTCGATCAAACTGTCAGCCCTGCATCCGCGCTACGAATTGCCCAAAGAAAAACGCGTTCTGACCGAATTGGTCGACTCAGTGAAAGCTTTGGCGATGCAAGCCAAGAACGCAAACATGGGCCTGAACATCGATGCCGAAGAAGCCGACCGTTTGGATATATCGTTGGATGTGATTGAGCGCGTCTTCTCTGATCCCGATCTTGCGGGCTGGGATGGTTTTGGTGTCGTGGTACAGGCCTATGGCAAACGTGCCGCACGGGTGTTGGATTGGTTGTATGCGCTGGCCAGCAATCATGACCGTAAGATTATGGTGCGACTGGTCAAAGGGGCATATTGGGATACCGAAGTGAAGCGCGCGCAAATCGATAGCGTACGCGACTTCCCGGTCTTTACCCGGAAATCGGCGACGGATGTGTCCTATATCTGTTGCGCCAAGAAGCTGTTGGGTATGACGGACCGTATCTATCCGCAGTTCGCGACCCACAATGCCCACACCGTGACCGCCATTCGGCAACTGGCCGACAATGACCAACCGTATGAATTCCAGCGTCTGCACGGCATGGGTGAAGCCATGCACAAAATCGTCATGGGTAATGCGGGAACGCGGTGCCGTATCTACGCACCGGTCGGCGCACACGAAGATTTATTGGCATATCTGGTGCGACGCTTATTGGAAAACGGTGCCAACTCTTCGTTCGTAAACCAGATCGTTGATGAGGATGTATCCCCCGAAGAAATTGCTGTCGATCCATTCGTGACATGGGAAGCGGAGCGCGGTGAGAACAATCCAGCTATTTCCAAGCCGAGGGATATTTACCAACCGGAGCGCCCAAATTCCAAGGGTTGGGACCTGCGCGATCGTGCAGACATTGCTGACATCGAAACCGCGCGGGCACCGTTTCAAAATCACCAGTGGGATGTTGGCCCCTTGTTGGCTATTGAAACCAAGGCGGGTGATGGTGTTCAGATCGTCAATCCAGCAAAACCTGATGATATTGTCGGCCACGTGCAATCATCGACAGCGGACGATGTGGCAGCGGCCATCGCGGCTGCGACCAACTGGGCGGATACACCGGGCGCAGAGCGGGCACGTATCCTTAACCGTACCGCTGATCTGTATGAAGAAAATTTCGGTGAAATCTTTGCCGCGTTGACGCGCGAGGCAGGCAAAAGCGTCTTGGACGCTATTGCTGAAATTCGCGAGGCCGTGGATTTCCTGCGTTACTACGCAGCAGAAATTGACCGATTGGATGATGCGGCACCGCGTGGCGTGTTCGCTTGTATCTCTCCCTGGAATTTCCCATTGGCGATTTTTACCGGACAAATTTCGGCAGTTCTTGCGGCCGGTAACGGTGTGTTGGCGAAACCAGCAGAACAAACACCGATAATGGCGACGATTGGTGTTCGCCTGATGCATGAAGCGGGTGTCCCCAGAAGCGTCCTGCAATTGCTGCCAGGTGATGGTGTCACGGTCGGTGCTGCGTTGTCGTCAGACCCGCGCATTGATGGCATGTGTTTCACGGGCTCAACAGCGACAGCACAACGTATCAATCGGGCGATGGCACGCAGCGCTGCGCCAGATGCGCCGTTGATCGCGGAAACGGGCGGTCTGAATGCGATGATTGTCGATTCCACAGCGCTGCCAGAACAAGCGGTGCGCGATATCGTGATGTCTTCGTTCCAATCTGCCGGGCAACGATGTTCGGCGCTACGGGTGCTTTACCTGCAAGAAGACATCGCGACGCCGTTCTTAAAAATGCTTTATGGGGCGATTGATGAATTGGCTGTCGGCGACCCGTGGGATCGGGCAACGGATGTGGGGCCTGTTATTGATAGTCTGGCCCGTGACAAAATCGCGGACTACGTTGATCAGGCAGCGAACGAAGGACGGTTGCTAAAGCGGGTCAAGGCGCCGAAGACGGGCACATTCATTCCGCCGAGCGTAGTTCGCGTCAACGGGATCGGGGATATGGCCGAGGAGATATTTGGCCCCGTGTTGCACGTCGCGACATTTAAGGCTGAGCAACTTGATCAAGTCATCGCGGATGTGAATGCCAGCGGCTACGGCCTGACATTTGGTCTACACACGCGCATTGATGACCGGGTAGAGCACATCACGGCAAACCTGAATGTCGGCAATATCTATATCAACCGGAATCAGATCGGTGCGGTTGTCGGATCACAACCTTTTGGCGGTGAAGGCATGTCGGGGACTGGCCCCAAAGCGGGCGGGCCACACTATGTTCGCCAGTTCACCAAACGCGACAGTGTCGTCGTTGACGATGCGCAAGGTGGTGATTCGGTGTCGCTTGAGGTTGTTCAGGCTGCGATCGATAAACTGACTGCTACATCGCGACCTCTTCCATTGGCTGCGGCAGAATTGCCAGGACCAACGGGTGAATCCAACAGACTTTCGACTTTTGGACGGGGACTTATTCTGTGCCTTGGCCCCACCGCTGATGCGGCGGCCGAGCAAGCGGATGCTGCTAAGTCGGTCAATTGTCCCACCCTTGAGATTGCGCCGGGAGCGACTGGCGAAAATACGATTGATGGAGTGCTGGGTGCTGATGTGTTGAAAGAGCTAAGCGGTTTTGAGGGTATTGTGTTGTGGTCTGATGGGGATGATGCGCGCGCCATGCGAGCGGCATTGGCAGATCGTCAGGGCCCGATCCTGCCGCTGATCAGT
>DGNZ01000088.1 GCA_002389175.1 Rhodospirillaceae bacterium UBA4479
GAAGAGGTGGTCGTAACCGGTTCGTACTTAAAAAAATCAACGGAAAATAGCGCTACGCCTCTCACGATCATGAGTAAAGTTGATCTTGATTTAATGGCGTCAACCGATATGAAAGATGTCGTATCGAATATGACATTTAACTCAGGGTCGATTGGCGGATCCGCAACTGCTTTTGCAGGCGGAGACAACTCGACAGGGAATGCGAATGTAAATTTACGTAATCTGGGCAGTGGTGCAACGCTTGTACTGATCAATGGAAAGCGAAACGTTAGCACCAGTAACGACAATATTGGTTCAGGCTATGTTGATCTAGAGGGTTTAATACCTAATATCGCGCTAGAGCGTGTCGAAGTCGTTAAAGATGGTTCGAGCGCACTCTACGGATCAGACGCCATTGCCGGTGTCGTGAACTTCATTACGCGCAAAAATTTCGAAGGCTTCGAATTGCAGTATGACTACGCGGAAGATTCGCAGACGGGCAAACAGCAAGACAATCTGATCAGCGCGATTCTAGGGGTAGCCTCAGATCGTGGACATATCACCATGTCAGCCAGTTATCTTGATCGAGGGGGTCTGCAAATTGGCGATCGCTATGATGACTATGGTCGTTCAGCACTGTCAACGTTTGGCCAGCCCGGTCGTTATGTCGCCTTAGGTGGAATCACTCCGACACCAAGCTTTTTTTCTCCTGAGGGCTCATCAACCTTCGGTCCTGGTGCTGATCCCGATTGTGATTTGGTGGCAGCAGATGATGGACCTGCGGGCACCTTAGGCTCTACTGCAAGTGGCCTGTGTATTTATGACTTCTCGAGTTTCTTCAACTTGGTAATGGAAGGGACTCAAAAGAAGGCGCACGTCGATGGCGCCTTTGAATTATCGGATACCATGGAAGTCTACGGCTCGCTGAGTTATGCAAATAATGTGACCAGTCGCGGTAACTCTTTGTATCCTGATGTGTCGTTCGCAATCATCGGACCATCGCATCCTGGGCTACAACTTGATGCTGCAAGACGAGGCATAGCACCTGTGCCTTATTTAGCACTTCAGCGACTAGTCGGGGGTACGTATCAGTCGTCCTTCGAAGAACGCCCAGTTGATACGCGGGACAGCTATTCGCGCACAAACCTGCGCATGAATTTGGGTACGACCATTGATTTAGTATTGGGCGGCAACGACTGGACCTTAGATGTGTCTGGGACCTACTCTGAGCGTCAGTATAATGCTGTGAACCCCTCAGATTCATTGACGAGCAATACCAATGCGGCCTACGTAGGCCTCGGTGGACCAAGCTGCGATGCGCTGACAGGAACCGCCGGTTCAGGTAACAACGGTACGGGTAACTGTTACTACTACAATCCGTTCCAAACCAGCAATTATGACCCCGTCACGGGCGCCCGTTGGAACTCGACTGATACGTCGGCATGGGCTGCAAATCCTGATTTGACGGTAGCTGAAGCAGCAAGACTGTATCAGAATCCAGATGAGTTGTACGGCTGGATTCAAGGCGAGATAGCCAGCCAAGGTAAAGCATCACAGGGTGTCTTTGATGCAGTATTGGCCGGTGATTTAATGCCGCTGGGTGATGACATGATCGGACTTGCCGTTGGGGTTCAGATTCGTCGCGATGAGACGTCAACGGATTTAGATACCAACTCCAACAATAACAACTTTAAGTTCATTTACGGTGCCCAGGATTGGAGCAACGAGTTGTCTGCTTCTTCAGTGTTTGCTGAGGTCTTTGTTCCTGTGAGCGAAAAGTTGGAAATCACCTTCGCGGGTCGATATGAGGACTTTGATGAGCTGGGTAAAAGCTCTTTTGATCCGAAAGCGACCTTGATATTCATGGCAACCGATGACTTGACCTTGAGAGCCTCGGTGGGCACGTCTTTCCGAGTGGGTTCTTTGCTGCAATTGGGTGGTCGAAGCACAACCTTGTTGAACTCAACAGATGCTTTCTCCGGTACGGGTGGCTTGGCTTTCCGTCCGAGTCTGACAGAAGGTTTCGAGGGACTTGAGCCCGAAGAGGCAGACGTGTTCAACATTGGTATGTCATGGACGCCGTCAAATGCGTTGGAAGGTTTGTCCATTGACGCTGATTTTTACAGCTATGAGTACACCAACCTGATCTCTCGAGAAGGCCATCAGGCTTTGATCAATCGAGACAACGCTTTGCGATGTCCAAATGGTCTAAACACTGATGCCGACGCAGGTCCGCTTTGCGGCGTTGTGGACGGCGTGGTTTACTCGGTGGGTGATGGTATCCCAGACAAGGTGATCCGATCGGAAGACGGCAACTTGCTTCGGACAGTGGCCTCTTACTTCAATGCGCCTTCGCTGGAAACTTCCGGCGTTGATTTAACATTGGGTTACCGATTCGACGTAGGCAATGCCGGTGCTTTCAATACTCGGCTGTCGGCGAGCTATACGCTTGATTATGACATCGTCGATGATCAGGGGAACAGCATCGATGGTGTTGGTAGTCGAAATGGGGGCAACAGCATTGGGCGTTCGTTACCTGAATTTAAGGCCAACTGGAGCCTCGGTTGGGAGCGGGATCGTCATTCTGCTTCTTTGATTGTTAAGCACATTGATGGCTACACAGATGATGTGCCTCAATCAGGTCTGCGAGGAGCCTACATCGGCTTTGCCCCTGAGATCGATAGCCACACAACTGTTGATGTTCAGTACAACTACCAGTTGCCTGACGTTGGTTTCCACGGTGATGGTTCAATGATCACAATAGGAGCGAAGAATGCGACTGATGAGGTTGCGCCTCTTATGAATGTTGACGGTGCTTATGATGCGCTGACACACGACCCAAGAGGAAGAATTGTTTATATGCGTTATAGATTGGCCATGTAAACGTTCGATGGTAAAGCGTCAAAGAAAGCCCGGTGTTTATCGGGCTTTTTTTTGTCTTTAAAGGCGGTATTTTTTATGGCTCAATTGTTGGTACTGTGATCGATAGTCTTTGAGATGAGGTAGAGACTTATGTTTGAAAGAAAGCCGTCTATTTTGGTGGAAAACAAGCCCTCAGGTGAGGTTTTGATTTCCAGTGGCTACAAGCCGACTGAGCCCATTACGTCTATCGTGGCATTGCTTGAACAGAGCGCTATGCGCTACCCGGATCGAGTGGTTGTCGCTGAAAAAAATGAAAATGGGCATTACGTTGAGCTCAGTTATCGTGAGGCCTTTGAGCAGGCCAGTGCCGTGGCTGAGCAGTTGTTGGCGCTCGGCGGCGGCCAAGAGACACCTTTGATGATTCTATCAGGCGCCTCACGAGCTCATTTTGTTGTGGCCTCGGCGGCTATGATGGCCGGTGTGCCCTACGTCCCGGTGAGTACCAGCTATACAGCGGTTGAAGCCGCTTTTAGCAAGCTACAAGCGGTGTTCGAGAAGACCCGCCCAAGATTTATTTGGTCAGATAGCTACGCGGATCAAGAGCACGCCCTGACGACAGCGGGCATTACTGCGGCTTCTGTTATTTGGCTCGGGTCGCGTGACAATAAGCAAAGCACGCCTCTAGCAACAACTGTGAGTCCGGCTGGTGAGCCGCGTGTCAAAGTTAGAGCGGCGTCGTTAGGCCGCGACACAATAGCGCGTTATATGTTTACCTCAGGCTCTACAGGCAGCCCTAAAGGCGTTATTCATACGCATGGCATGGTAGGAGCCATGTTGGCGGCTAGAGCCGCTTTAGGAGAGGATGAGCCTGAGGCCGAACCGCCTCGCTTTCTTGACTGGATGCCATGGTCCCATGTGGGCGCAGGCGTTTTACGCTTAGCCTTTGTCGTTCAAGCCGGCGGAGCGGTTTATATTGACGATGGTAAGCCGATTCCCGGTGAGTTCGAAAAGACCCTGGCTAACATCAAAGTTGTGAGGCCAACGGCTTATGCCGGTGCGCCTTTAGGGTGGAATATGTTGGTTGAGGCCTTGGAGCAAGACAGCGCGTTAGCAGAAACCTTTTTCGCTACGGTGACTTCGCTGTCCTATGGCAGTGCCGCGATGCCCATCTCAACCTATGAACGCCTACAACTTCTTCTGGTTCGCTATCAGGGTGCTCGTCGGGCGATGTCAACCAGCTTGATGTCGACCGAGGTCGCGGTTGGTTTGTCTCGCTATTGGCCCTGTGAGGATCAAACCGTGGTGGGTTTGCCGATGCCCGGTGCAGAGTTTAAATTACTACCGGTTGGTGATCGCTATGAGGTCCGAGTGAAGTCCGATGGGGTAACCCCGGGTTATCTCAATGATCCCGATAAAACGCGAGCGGCCTTTGATGAAGAAGGCTTCTTTAAGATGGGTGATGCCGTGACCTTTGCGGACCCCAAGCGGCCCGAAGCAGGGTTGCGTTTTGCCGGTCGAATC
>DGNZ01000349.1 GCA_002389175.1 Rhodospirillaceae bacterium UBA4479
TGTTGAAAAACTCGCCGATTGGGTAGTGCAAGATTTTAAGTGAATAAATTTTGCAAAGGACAGGTAGCCGAAAAAGGCATGGGAGACGCTCTATGCAGCTCCTGGACGATGTTTCATCTTTTTTGACCAGTCCCTTCGTATCCAGAATGCATGGCATGGCCCAGTGGGCAATAAATTTCTACACAAACACCAGTTTCAGAGTTTTTCAACAGCCTCAGCCAGAATCGGACATACATCATCACGGTCAGTCGAATGACTTCTGGCGATGTCTTGAAATATCTAAATGGGTTTTCCATTGGCTAATTTTATAGATCAGCACACAAATTACAAAATTTCCTCTGACAAGTCCTCGGAGTCCGCTCCGACTATTTTGCCATCGCTATTTGCGGTCGTACTTCTAGCTTCTGCCAAAAGCCAATCTCTGAAGTGTGCCTGCATTGGTCGAAGTTGAACGTCAGCCGGTCGTAGTAAATAAAACGAGTAGTCTGAGTTCAATGATGCATCAAATGGCCGGACGAGTTCGCCATTACCTATAAGATCTTCAGCAATTCTCTCGCCACAAAGAGCAACGCCGTCTCCTCGGATCGCCGCATTTATGAGGAGAAGATAACTATCGAATGGCAGTCGGTTCGCACTTTCGTTCGGTTCTGATCCATAAACTTTGAACCAATCCTCCCAAGTCGTCCAGTTGGGATCAAACCGCGAGAGCGTTAAGAGAGTCGCGTCGTGCAAATCTTTGGGACCAGTAATAGGGCCGTATTTTTCAAGATAACGCGGAGAGCAAACAGGAAATATTTCATTTCCAAACATAAGATCCGCGCTAACTCCTTCCCACGTTCCTTTGCCAAACCGGACCGCGAAGTTCAAACCTGTAGCAGAAAGGTCACGCAACTTGGCATACGCAACCAAATGGACATTCACGTTTGGGAACTCAGCGCGAAATTTGGCAATCCGAGACATCAACCAATACGAGGCAAAACTGACGCTGGACGAAATTACGATATCAGCATCGCTAGAAGTTTGCTGTCGAATGTCATCTGAAACATGGGCGATGTGGCCAAGACTCATGGACACGGCATTCATCATCAACGTTCCTTGGCGCGTCAATTCGATAGCTCGGTAATGGCGCTCAAATAGGCGAACACCAAGATAACTTTCCATGAGTTGTATCTGCCGGCTGACCGCCGCTTGAGAGACCTGAAGTTCTGTTGCTGCCTTAGTAAAGCTTAGGTGCCGAGCGACGGCCTCAAAGACAATTAAACTATTTGCTGGAGGCATTCTGTCTCGTAAACGTGACATCAGTTTTTCTGATCCTAAGATGATATTTTTATGGATTTACGGGGGTTGTTGATTGCTATTACATAATAAAAATAGATCAATAGTCGTCGAGCGGCAACCGCTCGGTGAGATAATTATTCAGCAATGAAAGATTGTATTTCTACGCTCGTAGAAACTTTTAGCAGGGAATAAATGTATACGATCAAGGGTCAAAACAACCATTGTGTATCGGACACCACAGACAAACTGTCGTGCGTTGATCCTTTATCAAATACTGACATCGATACCGTCTCAATAGGTATTCTAGGCGAGTATGATGGTGCGGACGTCGACGTGTTTCTTTTGATCCAAACGATGCGCTGCGCCAATGAAATCATTGGAGCGGTTCGTTATAAGGTGCATTTTATTTCCACCTCTAATGATGAGCAGCCTTTGCGCCCGTCAAATAAATACTGTGACGTTCTTGTTGTTCCAACTATCACTAGTGAAACGGTAAGTACGCGTTCGGAAATCAGTCAGCAGATTCGTCATTATTATCGCCTTGGTGCAAAAATTTGTGCTCTTGGTAAAGGACTGTTTCATATCGGTGGGGCTGGTATTATTAGAGATCAAACGGTGACAATGCCATCGAAGTACATGCCCGTTTTCATAGAACAATTTCCGCTCATAAATATGGCGAACCGACCTTATGTGAATGATCGGCGCATTTTAAGTTGTTCCGGCGGCGTCAATGTTATTCATCTGTTTGCACATTTAGTATCAGAAGACAGAGGGCGAGAAGTCGCGTTAAAGATAGCCGATTTTTTCCAATTAGAACGGCTTCGAAATAGTAGCGAAGTTTTGAACAGGGCCCAAAATTTTCGAAATGCACTTCCGCCTTCTTTAGCAAAGAGTGTGGAGCTCATGGAAAACACTATCGAGATGCCACGTCCACTTCTCGAAATTGCCCGTGGCGCGCACATATCACTGCGACATATGGAGAGACTATTTTCCAAGCACTTAAAATCGTCTCCATCTGATTATTATCGTCAGTTGAGGCTTAATCAGGGGCGTGTCCTTTTGGAAGCATCGAATTTTTCCGTTACGCAAGTCACCTATATGTGTGGTTTTGCCTCGCCATCTCACTTTACCAAATGTTTCCGTGACGCCTTCGGTATTTGCCCTTCTGAGGCCAGAGGCGGACTTTAAAAAACCGCTTGGGCAATTCGCACCAAGCGGTTTTATATAGTGTGGGATTGATTAAGTGGGCACCTTGATTCGTGCGCACAAATGTCTATTGAGAATTTCCAGATATCGGGATTAGTGACCAATCATCCATGGACGAGATGCACCGTGACCGTGGCTGTGCCCATGATGATGGGTATGCCCGCAATCTTTTGATTTGCCGTGCGATTGCTCGGCAACAACATGCTTTGGCTTATTGACAACTTCTGGCTTATCAGCGCTTTTCTCGTTTCTGAAGTGAGCCATACGTGTATTGGCCGATATAAGAGATAATCCTGGCGCTGAAACTGCCCGTTGAGATTTAGCTCCGCACTCAGTGCAGATACTAGGTTCTGTGCACTTAGCCATGCTTTCCCATTCTTTGAATGGTCCGCAGTTTTCACACACATAATTATATAACGGCATTTTATTTCTCCGCATTTAAAGTTCCCGCGAGAGACCATGTGGCTGATTACATCAACCACCGCCCCTCGCGAGAAGTTAGTTTAGGTGCATTCCGCCACGTCGACACCGGAAGGGATCGACTGGGTTGGACCAGACGCATTCGGATTGATATCAAAATCGAATATGGCCGTTGGAATGGAAACCGTGCAGCAAGCATTCGGAATATCAACAATCCCCGCAACACGTCCTTCTACCGGCGCCGTGCCAAGGATCATGTAAGCTTGCTCACCTGAGTACCCGAACTTCTTGAGATATTCTACTGCGTTCAAGCATGCTCTGCGGTAAGCGATAGTTGCGTCGAGATAGTGTTGCTCGCCATTATGCTCATCAACCGAAATACCTTCGAAAACCAAATATTCGGAATAATTGGCATCAATGGGGCTGGTTTGGAAGATCGGATTTGTAACGCCGTACATCTCCATGCCGCCCTTAATGATATCAACACTGATATCGATCCAGCCCGCCATTTCAATGGCACCACAGAACGTAATTTCGCCATCACCCTGTGACCAGTGAATATCACCCATGGAAAGGCCTGCGCCGTCCACATAAACCGGGAAGAATACTTTGGAACCACGAGATAGGTTTTTGATATCGCAGTTTCCACCGTGTTCGCGACCCGGCACGGTCCGTGCAGCTTCTGCGCCAGCAATCTTGGCGTCTGCGCCAGTCAAGCCGCCCATTAGGGCTGTTGTCGTGCCCGCCATGCCATCTGGCAATGTGCATAGTGGTGGTGTGCGGGAGGGGTTCGTGTCGAAGAGTTTCTTTTCCCGATCGTTCCAGGTTTTCAGAAGGTCGGCAGATGGCAGAGTGCCGATCAATCCTGGATGAATTGTACCGGGGAAGCGGACGCCGGGAATATGACGGGAACTCGCATAGATACCTTCGAAGTCCCAACATGCCTTGCGCGCTGCGGGGAAATGCTCGTCAAGAAAACCGCCGCCATTTTCATGGGCAAAAATACCTGTAAAGCCCCACTCGGAATCTTCCTTGCTGCCAATATCGTTGATGTTAACAACCAATAAGTCTCCTGGTTTAGCGCCTTCGATACCAAACGGTCCGCTCAGGTAGTGAACTTTGGAAAGGTCGACATCTCTGATGTCATCTGCACAATCATCATTTTGAATTTGTCCGCCAGTCCAATCGTAACATTCAACCCTGAATGATTCGCCTGGCTTGAACGTTTCAACGAAGGGCAAGTCCGGATGCCATCGATTATGCGTTTTAACGATCTGTTCTTCAGGGAGCTTGTCCATTTCTGCATGGAATACTGTTCTAGGCATGCTTTTCCTCCTCGGTTGATGAATGGGCGGACCCTTGCAGAATCAAAATGCCTAATCGAATGTGTCCTCAATTGGGCCAAGAGACAGAGCATTCAGGGTTGTCGATCGTTCACCACATTCCGTTCATAATTCTCGACTTGGGTATTGCTCGAAGAGCATAAATTGCACACCAAAAACGTCATATACGTCATATAACGTAGGACGCCAATTACATCCGGATAAGAGGAAACGTAACTCAGAATTTAGATCTAGCTTAGGGCTTATGATGCTGTATTTGATGGATTAGTTCTAATGGGAAGCACGCATAACAACGCGTAAAGATGAAGTGTCTTTCTAATGATCAAAATTCGAGTGAAAGCTCGAATTCAGTCGAACATGGTCTTACTTTTTTACAAAGCATTTAGTGCCATGGCAGCTGCTGCCGTACGGTTTTCAACGCCTAGCTTCTTGTGAATACGTTCAAGATGCTTATTGATCGTTCTTGGGCTTAAATCTAAAATCGCACCAATGTCGCGATTGGCTTTGCCGTTGGCAATCCATGTCAGCACATCCGCCTCTCGTAACGTTAGCCCAAACACCGTTGATAATCTGGCTCGGATACTCACGAAATCGTTCTCAACAACGCGCAGCAAATATTCGTCTGCGCCACTTTGACCGATATAAGATATCAGTACCTGGCATTCGTATGTATCGGATAGAACCAGTTGTGACGGCGACGTTGCCGTCGTCTTGAATTGATGATTTAGCCATTGTTTTACATATTCGGGCAATTGAAGTTCTAAGCTTGGGTCATCCATAAAGGGCTCAATTAATTTTCCCGCTTGCGGCGTTTTCCACAATATTGTGCCATCACTACTAACCGCCATTAAAAAGCGTCTAGCCTCATCCATAGCCACATAGGCGCTTTGTGCCAATCGGGCATTCGCAAGATGAACCTGCATCCGAGCAACAAGCTCGTCTGGGTCTATAGGCTTAACAAGATAATCAACACCTCCAGCCTGAAAGCCGGCCACGATATGTTCTGTATCGCTTAATCCGGTCATAAAAATTACCGGCACATGAAGCATCGCACTGTTACTCTTTATCCGACGGCAAGTTTCAAAACCATCCATTGAAGGCATGACCGCGTCCATCAAGATGACGTCAGGTGTAACCTGATTAATCACATCAAGAGACTTTTCCCCAGACAACGCCACGAGGGCCGTGGCTCCAATATCTTCAATAACCTCGGTTAAAAACTTTAAAGAATCAGGTGAGTCATCGACGACTAAAATGCATGCCTTATCGCATTGGTTATTCATGATCATGTTCCAATGCAGTCATAAAACGCGTCAACTGGAAGTCATTTAGGTGTCCACGTAGGATTGCCAAGAAATGACTGCATTCTGGAAACTCTTTTTCAACGTCATCAATCTTTGATTGAATAGCGCGTACGTGCCCTATCTTACCAAGTTTCAAAAGTTCTTCGATATTGCGAGCAGATGGGCGTTTGCAAATTTCTTCTAGCATCTCGCCCGGCTGTTCTGAAAACCCGATCAGCCCCTCATAGACCCATTCGATTTTTAAATTATTTTGAATCTTTTCCAAGAAGCGATCATAGTCGATCGGTTTCATTAAATAATCATCGAAGCTTGATTGATTAATTTCGCCATCAATGCCTTCGACTGCATTAGCAGAAATCATGATAATTCGTGAAGCAGCCGTAATGACTTTGCGCAAAACTACCGCTAAATCCAACCCATTCATGCCCGGCATTGATATATCGAGTAGACAGATGTCAGGATTATGATCTTGCGCTAACTGGAGGCATTTGTTTGCATTCGCCGCGACCAACACAATAAACCCGATGGGTTCGAGGATATCTTTAATAAGATTGCAGTGGGTTGGTTCATCATCAGTGACTAAAACTACAAGACGTCTTCCGCGGTATCCAACAATCGGCCGATCACTATTATGATCTTCGTTTGATGCTTTGATTTCAACAAACGGCAAAAGGACAGTGAACTCACTACCTTGACCTATTTCACTTTTGACGGAAATTTTTCCTCCCATCCGCTCAGTAAGGAGTTTGGTGATCGCCAACCCCAAGCCAATCCCATCAGATTCGGAATGGATAGAAGAATTGGCCCGCTCGAATGGTTCAAAAATTCTTCTTAAATCGTCTGCCTGAATGCCGATCCCTGTATCGCGCACAGACAATCCGATTGAATTTTCAATATGCTCCACAGTTAAGGTTACTTGGCCAGTCGGCGTAAACTTAAAGGCATTGGACAACAGGTTAATTAAAATTTGGCGCAGGCGTTTCTCGTCAGACCTAATGATTTTTGGCAAATCGGCGGTTGTTACAAATTCAAAATTGACGTCGTTTGCCTTTTCTTCAAGTCGAAACATCTCCACTATTTCCAGCAAAAATGTTTCTAGACGGAAATCCTCCTCAACAAGTGAAAAGTGTTCTGATTCGATTTTGGAAATGTCCAACAAACCATCAACCAATCCAGCTAAATGCTCCGAACTACGCCGAATGACATGGACTGCATCGACCCGATGCGCAGGAATTGATGCATCGCGTTCAAGCAATTGCGAATAGCCAAGTATTGTATTGAGTGGTGTCCTAAATTCATGATTCAGGCCGACCATATATCGGCTCTTTGCCAAATTCGAAGACTCGGCGGCCTCTTTTGCTTTTTGTAGTTTTACATCGGTAATCTTGTGCGCATCGATTTCTTCTGACAACAAAGCAGTCTGACGGGAGCTTTCATCTTGCGCAAACTTGGCGCTTTCGCGGGCAAGTACAAATAGCCACGTCGCAACACCACTAATAATCACGAGAATGAAAAAAATCTGCCATAGTGTTCCCTGAATACCTTCGTGTTGCAGCCAATCTTCGATGGTTGTCTGCAAATATACGAGACCAAGAACTCCACCAATAACAACACAGAAAAGAAACTGCATTCCGATATAATGACCAATGCTGGAGTTCAGGCGGGTCACAACATATTTCGGCAGAAACGTGCTGAGCAACGTTAAAATTTGATCGGTATATCGCGCGTCCGTCTTGCAAGAATCATTGCAACTGGCATCTAACGAGCAACACAATGAACAAATATGCCCATCATATACTGGGCATCCCGCCATATCTTCAATCTCGTAGGTTTTCGCGCAAATACAGCATTGGCTTTCTGTAGCATCGCCAAAATCACAATCTGGCTCGCGCGCCAAATAGTATTTCCCACGGGTGGCAATGGCGATGATTGGCGCTGAGAAAAACGCAGTGCCGAGGGCGAGATATGCTGACAGGGCTTTCATAACCTCGCCCAGCAGACCGCTGTACGAAATCATTGCCGCGACTATTGCTATGGCAATAGCACCAACACCAACCGGATTTATGTCATACAGATAGGCCCGTCGAAATTCGATATGGCGCGGACTTATACCCAGTGACTTATTGATTAAAAGGTCAGATGACAAAGCCCCCACCCAAGCCACCGCGATGATAGAGTACAATGCGAGAATTTCCTCTAACGCCTGATAGACGCCCAAGGTGATGAGGAGGAACGCGATCGTAACATTGAAGACAAGCCAGGCGACGCGCCCTGGATGACTGTGTGTCAGGCGGGAGAAGAAATTCGACCACGCAATTGAGCCTGCATAGGCATTGGTAACATTAATTTTGACCTGCGATATGATGATAAAAATCGCCGTTACGGCAATTATAATGACAGGTGATGAGAATACATACTGAAACGCCACCTGATACATGTGTGACGGGTCTACGGCGTCCTCAACGGGCACGGCCGACTTCAGGGCTAAAAACACTAAGAAAGAGCCGACAGCAATTTTTAACCCACCAACGATAATCCATCCCGGTCCGGCTGATATTAAGGACAACCACCAATGTACGCTGTTACTTTTGGTTTTTGGTGGTAGAAATCGCAAGAAATCTACTTGCTCACCAATCTGCGCAGCCAGCGAAAATATCACAGCAGAGCACGCGCCAAATAGGATAATGTTGAATTCACCATTGGCGCCTTCAGAGCGTCCTGTAAATTCCGTCCATTCAGAAAAGAACTCCGGGTGCTGTGCAGCGATAAATGCAAACGGCAAAATATGAAGGAGCAACCAAATTGGCTGAGTCCATAGTTGTAGTTTGCTGATAAACGTAAACCCGTACACAACCATCGGAATAATGATGATTGAGCTAAACAGGTATCCCGCAAATAGAGGCACGCCTAAAAATAATTCGAGAGCCGTGGCCATAATTGCGGCTTCGATTGCAAAAAAAATGAATGTGAATGACGCATAAATAAGGGAGGTAATCGTAGAGCCGATATAACCAAATCCAGCCCCCCGTGATAGCAGATCGATATCCACACCATGCTTCGCTGCATAGTAACTGATGGGTAAGCTAGTGACGAAAATCAAAACGCAAACCGCAATGATCGCGGATATGGCATTGACGTAACCATATTCTAGCGTGATCGAACCGCCGATTGATTCCAACGCCAGAAATGAAATAGAGCCGAGTGCCGTATTAGCAACTAAATACGGAGACCACTTCCGGATTTTCTGCGCTGTAAACCGGAGTGAATAATCCTCAATCGTTTGGTTTGAAACCCATTGATTGTAATGTCGGCGAACACGTACAAGTTTTTGTTGCTTCATAAATAGGTTCGCGCCCCGTGTCAGGATAATAAAATCCTCTGTGATGGAACCGTCTATGACTTTTGTATTTCACCCGTCTTAAATAGCGGGCTGATTTTTCTGTATGTAATCGATAAATATTTATATTAACGAGTATTGGAATTCTTCTTTAAATGGTCTGCTAGTTATCTGTTTAGAAAATCCCTCTCGGGCGGCAGATCACCCAACACTATACCCCATACATTAGCATCGTCCCAGGGACATCTTCCGTACGTCAAATGACGTACGGCAGCCATGTAACGTCGCCAATAGTCAATTGACGTATACCTCGGCAAATACCACCGAGCTATAGCTGTAGGTCTGTCATGTCGCGGGAATGACAATCAGTAAACGCGGACAACGCGTTGCGCAGAATTTAATTACGGGTCCCCCCACACGTCAGATACTGAGCAATAAAGTCTCAATCAAACAGGGATATAACAATATGTTTAGAAATACCAAAAAACCCAAAAGTCGAGATCCTATGTCCGCCATGCGGCGTGGGTTCATGTTTGGAATGGCCGCTTTACCAGTCATAGCTCTCATATCGACCGGCGCACTAGCGAATGAAAAATATCCGACCAGTGTAGTTAACACGACTGGTCTGGCCGTTACCGACGACAGCGTGACAATTGGTATCCTACACTCAATCACAGGATCCATGGCACTCAGCGAGACGGGGTCAGTGCAAGCCGAGAAACTGGCGATCAAGCAAATCAACGAATCAGGCGGTGTACTCGGTCGTCAGGTTAAATGGATTCAGGAAGATGGCGCCACAGATTGGCCGAATTTTGCTGAAAAAGCGAAAAAATTGATCGTGAACGATAAGGTTGCTGCGGTCATGGGATGTTGGACATCTGCTTCGCGTAAAGCAGTTCTCCCCGTTTTCGAGCAGTACAACAACATGCTTTATTATCCGACCATGTATGAGGGTTTGGAAGCTTCACGGAACATTATTTACACAGGCCAAGAAGCTACCCAGCAAATTCTTGCGGGCATCGACTGGATTGTTAAAGAGAAAAAACCAAAGACCTTCTACTTTGTTGGCTCAGATTATATCTGGCCTCGTACATCATTCAAAATTGCGCGTAAGCATATTGAAAACGTTTATGGCCTAAAGGTTATTGGCGAGCAGTATTACCCACTTGGTCATACTCAATTCAATTCCGTGATCAATAAGATGAAGCTGAAAAAACCCGACGTCATCTTCTCCATCGTGGTCGGCGGTTCGAATGTCGCTTTCTACAAGCAGATCACTGGAGCCGGGGTGGACCTTACCAAGCAAACAGTCATCACTATTTCTGCGACTGAAGATGAAGTCCGCGGCATTGGCGGCGAGAACATTGTAGGCACTTACATGTTCGCTAAGTATTTCCAGAGCCTCGAAAACCCTAACAACAAAGCGTTCATTAAGGCGTTTAAGGAAATGTGGGGCGACGATATCGTTATCGGCGACGTTACCAACAATGCTTATCTTGGTCCTTGGTTATGGAAAGCTGCCGTTGAGAAGGCGGGCAGTTTTGATATCGACAAGATAAAAGCGGTCAATGGATCTGGCATTGAGATGACAAATGCTCCAGAGGGATACGTTCGCATTCATGAAACAAACAATCATCTATACAGCAAATTGCGCGTCGGTCGCGCTCGTGCAGATGGTCAGTTTGATGTCGTATATGAATCTGAACTGAAGGAACCGGATCCTTTCCCGAAAGGATACCAATAAGCTAAATGGCGACTGGTCTGGAGCGCACAAATAGTGCTCCAGGCCGACGCTTATCAAGCACTATTTAAATCAAAAAATTCTGGTCGTCCCAGGCCAGGCCGTATCTCGAAAGGCCATTCATCATGTTCGGATATACTTTTGGCGAGCTAGGTTCCATCTTTGCGATGCAAGGGTTCGCGGGGCTCATCCTCTTTTCAGTCTTTACCTTAATGGCGCTTGGATTGGCCATAATCTTTGGACAGCTGGGCGTCATTAACATGGCTCATGGCGAGTTCATGATGATTGGTATGTACGTTACCTACGTTTTATCGACGTTTTTTGCTGAATACTTACCTAGCTTGTTCGGAATATATTTTTTCGTGGCGATGGGGGTCGCCTTCTTAGTGACAGCGGCGCTTGGGGCGTTCGTGGAATGGTCCATGATCCGTCACCTTTACCGTCGACCGCTTGATACACTGCTCGCAACGTGGGGCTTAAGCCTGATCTTGCAACAAACAATTCGCGTCATTTTTGGGACCCGTGAAGTCGGCGTCGTGAAACCCGAGTGGATGATGGGTGCTGTTTCTGTCACTGACCTGATTGACGTTCAGACATATGGAATAGTTGTCATGGGGATCACAATCTGCCTGACAGCCGGTGTCATGTTTATGATGCTCAAGTCGATGTGGGGCAAACATGTCCGCGCGGTTGTTCAGAACCGCGAAATGGCTGCTGCCGTTGGAATTAATACATCACGCGTTGATCGAATGACATTTGCAGTTGGTTGCGGCATTGCCGGTATTGCTGGCAGCGCCTTTACGATGATCAGTTCTACAGCTCCGGATGCAGGGCAGCACTATATTGTTGATACATTCATGGTCGTGGTCTTTGGAGGCGCAGCTAGTCTCTGGGGCACAATCGCATCTGCATTCTTGATTTCTCAGGCGCAGTCGACTCTGGAATTCTTCATGACCGGTTCAATAGCTAAAGTTATCACGCTGCTCGTCGTGATTGGAATATTGATGATCCGTCCACAAGGACTGTTCAGTCTCAAGATTCGCAGTCGTTAAGGAACACACATGATGGATAGATTATTTCCTAAGAAAGACCTGCTCAGCTTTATTGTGATTGCTGTGTTGCTTCTTGTAATCTTGCCTATAGGACTGGATGTTTTCCGTCTTAATCTTGTCAGCAAATATCTTACATTTGCATTTGTGGCCATCGGACTTGTGATGTGCTGGGGTGCCGGTGGTATTCTCAGTCTCGGTCAGGGGGTATTTTTTGGCCTTGGTGGATATTGCATGGCAATGTTCCTCAAGCTCGAAGCAGCTAAAGCCGATATCGGCTGTACGCGTGCCCAGCAAGAAGTAGGAGAATGCATCGTTCAATCCACGCCAGGGATTCCTGACTTCATGGATTGGGCCTCGATGACTGAATTGCCATTCTTCTGGCTACCATTTAACAGTTTTCCCCTCACCATCCTCATGATTCTCATGGTCCCGACGATACTGGCTTACTTTGTCGGTCTAGCTATGTTCAAACGGCGTGTTGGTGGGGTGTATTTTGCCATCATGACCCAAGCTATGGCGGCAGCTCTCAGTATCTTGATTATTGGTAATGCCGGATACATCGGTGGCTTTAACGGCATCACTGATTTGCGGACACTTCATGGTTGGGACATTCGTACGGATGATGCCAAGACTGTATTTTATTTTGTGACAGTTGTTTTGTTGCTACTGGCATTGCTCGCATCGCAGCTTATTCTCAAAAGTAAACTCGGAAGGGTTCTGGTGGCGATGCGGGTTCATGAAGACCGTGCCCGCTTTTCGGGATATGACGTCGCAAACTTCAAGATCTTCGCATTTTGTTTTGGTGCGTTACTCGCTGGTATCGGTGGTGCGATGTTTACCCTTAATGTTGGATTTATTCATCCCACATTCGTTGGAATCGTCCCATCGATTGAGATGGTTATTTTCTGCGCCGTCGGCGGACGGTTCTCAATCTATGGGGCCGTATATGGCGCCCTGCTCGTGAACCTGGCGAAAACGGTATTTTCTGAAGCCTACCCAGAGCTTTGGCTTTTCGCTATGGGGGCCATGTTTATTGGTGTTGTGATGGCGTTCCCAAATGGTTTAGCGGGCCTCTACAATGTCTATATCGAACCTCATTTGGCAAAGTTCAATCGCAGCGGCAAACCGCCTTCTGCGACTGAACCAGCTGAATAGGGGAAAGGACAATGACAATGGAAAATCAACAACAAGACAGCATTCTTTCTGTCGAAAATCTGACCGTCTCTTTCGACGGGTTTAAGGTTGTGGATGATTTATCATTCAAAATAAAAGCGAACGAGCTCCGTGTTATTATTGGCCCTAATGGTGCAGGCAAGACAACTGTTCTCGATCTAATTAGCGGTCGGACTGCGGCAACATCAGGGTCCATCAAGTTTCGTGGTCAAGAACTGATGAATATGAAAGAGCATGAGATTGTTCATGCTGGTGTCGGGCGGAAGTTTCAGACGCCATCAGTTTTCGAAGATCTGACTGTTTTCGAAAATCTTGAAATTTCGTTTCCTCGCGGTCGGAATGTATTTGGCTCTCTCTTCTTTAAACGGGACAAAATCGTGCAAGATCGTGTTCATGAAGTCGCTGAAATAGCATATCTGGATGAAGTGCTTCACTCTGAAGCAGGCTCACTCAGCCACGGACAAAAACAATGGCTAGAAGTCGGCATGTTGTTGATTCAGGACCCCGCTCTCCTGATGCTGGATGAACCTGTCGCTGGTATGAGTAAAAGCGAACGGGTGAAAACAGGTGATCTGCTACGTAACATCGCCCAAGGGCGGTCTGTAATTGTGATCGAACACGACATGGATTTCGTGAAAGACATCGCGCATTGGGTAACCGTTATGCATCAAGGCAAAGTTCTCTCCGAGGGGAATATGGATGCGGTGCAAAAAGATCCCAAGGTTATCGAAGTCTATTTGGGTCATAGCTAAGAAGGAACGCGACGTCATGTTAAAGATCAACAACTACCATGTATCGTACGGACAAAGTGAAATCCTTCACGGGATAAATATTGATGTGAAACCGGGTGAAATCGTTGCGGTAACAGGACGTAACGGTATGGGGAAAACCACCTTAATGAAATCGATCATGGGTATTATTCCCCCCACCGAAGGGACCCTAACCATCGGTGATAAGGATATATCCAGCCTGGTCACACATGAACGTGTACGAGAAGGTGTCGCTTATGTCCCTCAAGGGCGGATGATCTTTGCGACAATGACGGTTGAGGAGAATATTGAAACGGGATTAGCAGGCACGGATAAAAAGAAAATCCCCGATGAAATCTATGATATTTTTCCAGTTCTGTTGGAAATGAAAGACCGTAGAGGCGGTAATTTGTCTGGTGGTCAGCAGCAACAACTGGCCATTGCGCGTGCTCTTGTTTCAGAACCTAAGATCCTCCTTCTTGATGAGCCAACAGAAGGAATTCAACCATCAATTATCAAAGAAATTGCCCAGGTACTTCGACGCATTAGAGATGAGCGTGGACTAAGCATCTTATTTTCAGAACAAGTTCTGAGCTTTGTGATGGACGCGGCAGATAGAATCATGGTGATCGAGAATGGTCGGATTGTACATGAAGACAACCGCGAGGATGTGGATGCCAAAACATTGGCAGGATATTTGTCCGTATAGACATTTGAACCAGCCAGCGTGGTGGTCTTTCAAAGCCTTTGAGCATCTATAGCCGATGAAACCCTATGTAGTGGCTTGATCATCCGCGCTCATACCCATACCCACGGATGCGGTGTTTGTGTCTGGGTGAGTGTGATTGCTGCGCAAATCAGGACAATTGATAAACAGGTATTCGGATTGAGTTCCTGAAATAAAGGGATATTTAAAATGAATATTTCAGAGTTGTGGCGGTTCCCTGTAAAAGGCCTTAGAGGCGAATCCCTCAAAGAAGTAGCGATTACACCTAACGCTCCATTTCCGCTGGACCGGCGCTTCGCGCTTGCACACGGTGAATCAGGTATCACTTATGACTCTCCAAAATGGGCGTTAAAAACAGAATTTCATATGCTCATGCACGGTTCAGATGAGCGACTTGCAGAACTCACGCCGCACTTCGACGAGACATCGAGGCTCTTGACGATCCTACGAGATGGCGTGGAAGAAGCGCGGACTTTCGTGGATGATCCTGATGGCCAAGTCGAAATAAATCGTTATTTTGAAGGTTTGTTAGGCAAAGCGGACTCTTCAATCAGACCGCAATTTGTTCAAGCCCAGGATTTCCAGTTTGGGAATATCGAGGAACCGGTCGTGTCGCTCATTAATCTGGCAAGCGTGCGGCAACTGTCTGAAACTGTTGGTGAGGATGTTGATATTGCCCGTTTCCGGGGAAATATCGTTATTGATGGCGGATCTCCATGGGAGGAACGCAACTGGGTTGGTCTAACAGTGACGATAAATGATGCTATTTTTGAAGTCGTAGATGAAACTATTCGATGCGGCGCGACCGTAGTGAACCCAGATACTTGCGAACGAGATATGAATGTTCCCAAACTTCTGCAGCAAAACTACGGCCACATGTTTTGTGGTGTTTATCTGATAGCAAAACAAGAAGGCACGATCTCGACTGACGCATCGCTTTCCATATCAAATTAACGCAAGATATGGTGCTGTCAGACGAATGCGAACTCGTCTCAGAGCCTGATCCGAAAGTAGTTGAGTGATTTCAGTCGGTTGTGATTCTCTCGTTTGTGATGAAGCAAATGAGGAGGCACAACATGTGGACTGTTACCGATGAAATTATGACGCCAGAGGAATGGGCTGAGCAATGGCCTGCGGCACAATCACATTAAGAGAAAAGCATATCCGACACAAACTCCCATGGGGTCTCTAGTTCCATGCTTGCACCTCCATATAATCAAGCAGTGTTAGAGTTCCAGCTAGAGAAAATTACTCCAAGCTCCTTAAAGGGGCTTACAGCAACAAAGCCTGTTCATTATATGGGTATAAACATGGGTATACGGGTGCATATCATATAAATATTATTATTTATCAATACACTAACCTTCATAATTGGCGGAAGAGGTAGGAGTCGAACCCAAAGGAGCGTTAAACGCCCTTCACCGGTTTTGAAGACCGGGCGCCCGACCACGGACGTGACTCTTCCTCGGGGACATTAGCCAGCCGTCATCGAGGTGTCCATATCATCTACGGCCGATGCGCTTGGATCGTTTAGGGGATCGTGAAAAATACGATCACCGTCCCCGATAATGATGCGGGTATCGCCGTTGCGATGCGTGAAATCACACAGATCAAAGTATTCCAACACCTCAATAGTCACGTTTCGACCAAGCCCTGTAGCATCCCTAAACGCGGCGGCTGTAAAATGATCGCCCAACTTCGTCGCCTCTTGAGCCAAAATGCGCAGGCTTGATGCAAGAAAAAACCGATTTTTAGCGACCGGATGCAGCAGATCAAGACGTGTCGCCGATATAAATGTGCTGACAATCGTTTCGGTCGGCGCATCAAGAGAGTCCGCCAGCTCGACAACCCGAGGCGGAGCGGTGCCTTGTGATGCTAACAAGGGTTGAAGGCGTTGCCAGAGAGATGCCTCTTCGTTGGATAAGGCCATTTGAAAGTTGGGGCTGGTTACATGCGCGCCAATTATCTTCAATGTGCCTGCGGTTTCGGCGATCTTTATGACATTTCGGAACTGTGGCGCTGTCAGTCCAGATCCCACGCGACGATGAAGTTCAGCTAAGCCGATACCGATCGCGGATGGATGTGCAGCATGGTACGCGTCGACGGCTTCCGCCACATTCTTACATAGATTATCCCATCGCTCAGATGAAATGAGCACCCGCGCATCAACGGGTCCAGCCAGTTTTGCATTGAAAGTCTGACTAAGCTTTTCGATATCTTTTTCATAAACGTTCCAGGCGCGCACAAGCCCAGCGACCTCAATGATACCATTACCGCAGTTTAACTGCGCCGCCAGAGCTGCTTCGAGATTGTCATGTGCCATCGCGCGCAACTGTTCTAGACGCGGAACAGTCGATATCTTCCTTTTAGGTGCCATCGGATCAATCACCCGGCCGCCACCGATCGTGCGACTCGCCGATAGGTCTCGTAAAATTATACGGTCTCCATGAACCGCAGAAACAGGGCTTTGCAATACGAGGTGAACGAGCCCCCGGTCTCCGGGGCGGATCAGATTTTCGCCTAATACTTGAAAACGCGCAGGTATATCTGCGGCACCGATATGAACATGGAGTTTGCCACGTGAGCCAAAGGGGCAATTTTCACTCGCCAATATGTCTATCTCGGCATCCAACCGATGAGAGACCTGAATGTGGTCCGGTGCCACCAACCAATCGCCGCGCGATACGGTATCCACGTTGATATTGCTGCCCGCAATATTTATACCGAGGCGCTCGCCCGCAACGCCTTCATCGCTGGTTTTGTTTTGTGCATGTAAGCCACGCACGCGGGCCAGATCGCCATCAGGCGCAACAGCAAGTCGGTCCCCAATGGCGACGCGTCCGCTCACAAGCGTACCTGTCACAACGAGGCCACTGCCCGTGATAGAAAATGCGCGGTCGACAATAAAACGAGATGGTCCGTCCGCAGATGGCAGCGCATGATCACGCGCCGTCACCGCCAGGTGCGTCTGAACCTCTTTAATACCCTGTCCCTCATGGGTCGAGACGGGGAACACAGGTGACCCCGCAAGGGTGGTCTCTGAGAGCATTTTTGAAACCTCCCCGCATACCTCCTGTACGCGATCTATGGAGACTTTGTCGCATTTGGTGATGACACAGGCGCCTCTGGTCATGCCAAGAAGATCTATTATCGCCAAATGCTCGACCGTTTGCGGCATCGAGCCGTCGTCCGCAGCCACGACCAACAGTACAAAATCTATCCCAGCCATGCCCGCCAACATTGTATGCGCAAATTTTTGGTGACCAGGGACATCAACAAAGCCGAGGCTGATCCCATCCGGCAATGCTTGGAAGGCATAGCCCAAATCTATGGTCAAACCGCGTCGTTTTTCCTCGGCGAGACGATCCGTATCGACACCCGTCAACGCGCGCACCAACGCGGTCTTGCCGTGGTCGACATGCCCTGCTGTTGCGATAATCATCGGTTAAGGTCGTAGATCCCTGCGAAGTTGTTCAATTGATCCAATAATACGCTTTCTTCGTCGACACCCAGGCAACGCAGATCGAGTAATAGCGCCCCATCGGACAATCGTCCAATGATCGGAATGGGTAGACCACGAAATGCCGCTGCCATATGTGCAACGGCTTTTCCTTTTGCCCGTTGTCCGGCGACAGGTGTGATGTTGAGTGCGACACTTGGCAAGCGATCAACCGGTAATGACCCGCTACCGATTTGACTCTGACAGTCTTGGGCTGTGACCTCGGCTAATCCATCCAGATGTTTTTGAAATGCAAGTAAAAGGCGGGCCGCTTGCGCACGAATTTCGTCAACGTCGCGTGTTAATAAATGCAGAACAGGCAGGCGGTTCATCAAACGATCTGGGTCACGGTATAACTGCAAGGTCGCGGCCAACCCGGCAAGCGTGACCTTGTCCAGTCTCAAGGCCCGTTTCATTGGGTTCTTTTTGAGTTTTTTGATTTGATCTGCTCGTCCGCAGATGATGCCGGCTTGTGGGCCGCCTAATAACTTGTCGCCCGAGAATGTAACCAGGTCGGCACCATTCGCTATCGCCGATTGTGGCGTTGGCTCGTGCGGTAATCCAAGTGAGGAAAAATCGATAAGTGTGCCGCTTCCAAGGTCGATTGCGCATGGCAATTCATGTTTATGAGCGATGCCGATCAGATCTGGTTCGGGAACCTCGGCGACGAAACCGTCAATGCGATAGTTCGCCATGTGTACTTTCATGATCAGCGCGGTTTTAGTGCTAATTGCGGACTCAAAATCTGCCGCGTGGGTGCGGTTCGTGGTGCCGACTTCAACAAGTTTGCAGCCTGCACTTTTCATGATGTCAGGGATTCGAAAAGAACCACCGATTTCAATCAATTCACCCCTGGAGACAATCACGTCCTTGCGCCGCGCAAGCGCGGATAAGACCAATAAAACTGCCGCTGCATTGTTATTTACGACGGTGGCGGCTTCAGCCCCGGTGATACGGCAAATCAAATCTTCAACATGACTGTCCCGATCGCCACGTTTCCCGCTTTTGAGGTCGTATTCCAGATTGGCCGGAAAGCGAGCTGCGTCTTGCATGGCTTCGACCGCGGCCTCGGCCATCGGGGCCCGACCAAGGTTCGTGTGAATAACTGTCCCTGTAAGATTAAATACACGCCGTAGACTGGTCGTCGCCAATGCAGTTAAACGCTCATGGGTTGCTTGTAGGATGCCCGCCACGTCATCGCCATTGCCCAGAACCTGTTTTGTCGCCCGACGGTCAGATAGTTCCTGTCGGATTGCATCCGTCACTGCGGTGCGACCATGTTGTTCAAGCATTTGCTCTGTGTCAGGCGCGCGTAATAACGCGTCAACAGATGGCAAATTAACAAATCTTAATGGCATCAATGTCCTCCAGGCATCGCGGGCAGTTGGGCAATTTCAAAACCACCAACGTGAAATCAGCTTACGCTTCGCCTTGTTGATTTGACCAGACCAACGGAGCGGCTTTTTAACCCTGAACCGCATTTAACGGACGGCTTGTCATTAAAACGTGGTGTTAACGGAAATTGCCGACGCCTAAGCCGTGTTGCGTTCTGACAACACCAACCGGAATCCAGCGAAAATATCGCGCCGATGTGGCTCGAAATAGTTTCGATAAGTGCCATGCATCATACGGGATCGTGTTGTCCATGCTCCACCCCTGAGCACTTTGGTGCTTCCAAAAAGAAATTGAGAATAATCCTCATACGCGTCTGGTTTGAAGCCTGGATAGGGGGCGAAAGTATCTGCGCACCATTCCCAAACATTGCCGAGCATTTGTCGACAATCAAAGCCACTGTCGCCCTCAGGGAATGCCGCCACATCAACGGGGCCAAGGGCGTAGCCATCCAGATTAGCCTTTGTGTGTCCAGCGGGATCGTTGCCCCAAGGATAGCGCCTTTTTGTTCGTGCAAGTGTGCCGTCACTGGCACGTTCGCCAAGCGCCGCGACTTCCCATTCGCATTCTGTCGGCAGGCGCCCACCGGCCCATTTAGCGTAGGCCTCTGCCTCATACCAACATACGTGAATAACCGGCTCGTGCGCGGGCAACGGTAATATCTGATCAAAGCGCCGGATAGACCAATTGCTATTGTCGCCTGGTATCCAAAATTTGGGGTGTTCGCCGCCAGTCTCATTGCGCCATTTCAACCCGTCCACGGACCAATGCTGATCATCGCTATACCCATTATCAGCGATAAAGCTCGCAAATTCCACATTGGTGACCGGTGCTTTAGCAATCTTGAAGGGGGCAATTTCGACATCATGGGATTGTCGCTCGTTGTCGAATGCGAATGGTGAATCGGCGAGGGCGCCAATGGTGAATCGCCCACCGGGAACCGATGCATAGCCCGGATGGTTGCCGACATTGGTCAACGCAGATCGGTCGATCAAATTTGCGATCTTTGGTGTCGGATAACCCAGCGTCTGTCGTGCCCACAAAAAGGCCTCGGTATGCATATCTTCGTGAAAGACCCCGAACTGCGCCATAAACAGGGCATCCGCAGGGACATCGCTATTTTGCAGAGCTGATATCAACGCCTCGTGAGTTTCAGTCATGTATTTAAGCGTTTCATCACGGTCGAGTAATGGCAGGTCCCAGCGTACCGCGTGCGGCACATTGATCGAGTCATAGAGCGCATCAGATTTTTCGCCGATCACGCCGCTATGATCGAAGAATGCCCGCAACACGAAATATTCGTAAAAATAGGCGACGTGCCCAATCTCCCACTGAATGGGATTGATGGTTGGCAGCTTCGGCCCCATCAGTTGTTCGGCATCTAAATCCATGGCAAGTTCGAGGGTCCTTGCCCGCGCGTCTTGCATCATATTGATGATCTCGGTGGCTGATGCAGGCATGGGTTACCGTTCTGAATATTCTGCTGAGTGGGTGAAGATCGTTGAAGATTAACGTAATTACGCCAGCTAAGAAACATTCGAAGAATGGCAATCGCGCAACGGCCAAGCGTTGGGCACGCATCCTTCGCGATGCCGGTCATTCAGTTCAAATCGATGTCGAATATACGGGCGATGCATTTGATCTCATGATTGCCATCCATGCATGGCGGAGTGCGGCATCTGTTAAGGCGTATCTTGCCAAGTATCCATTGGCCCCGCTGATCGTTGGGTTGGGTGGCACTGATATAAACACCTATATGACGACGCATTCTGCTGTCACCCTGGACACCATGGAAAAGGCGGATGCGCTTATTTGCTTGCACGATTTGATTGCTCAAAAATTACCAAGCACGCTGGTCAAAAAGCTATATCTTGTGCGCCAATCAGCAGTCCCTCTTTCTACCCCGCGCGCACCCAGAACACGAACATTCGACGTTTGTGTTGTCGGCCATTTGCGTGAGGAGAAAGACCCGTTTCGAACGGCGATGGCCGCAAAGCTGATCGATGAGCAGTCGAAGCTTCGTGTTACACATTTTGGCAAAGCACACACGCAAGCCTGGGCCCGTGATGCGGCAAAGCATATGAGAGAAACGTCGCGATACATTTGGCAGGGTGAAGTTGCGCGATGGCAAGTGCGTCGCGAATTCGCACGTACGCGTGCCATGGTCATCAGTTCAAACCAAGAAGGCGGTGCAAATGTGGTGTCGGAGGCGATCGTCGCAGGCGTGCCGATCATTGCGTCCGATATTGATGGGAATGTGGGTCTGTTGGGTGAGGATTATCCGGGCTTCTTCCCGGTCGGGGACGAAAGGGCGTTAGCGCGGGTATTATGGCGTGCTGAGACTGATCCCACTTTTCTTTCATCACTTGCGGATCACATCAACGAATTAAAGCCCCTGTTTTCAGCAGAAAATGAAAGCGCAGAATTGTTGCGTGTTGTTGATGCGGTTACCAGGTCAACGTGACGGGTTCAATCGCGTCACCCTCTCTAACGACCTTGCCAACGATTGTCGCATCGGGGTATCCGCGATTGTGAAGGTCTGTGACACATGCTTCTGCCTTTTCCGATGGCAGTGCTGCCAGTAACCCCCCGGACGTTTGTGGGTCGAAAATGAGCGGATAAACATCGTGCGATGAAGCGTCCTCGACATTTTTAATCGCCCGCCGTAGTCGCACGTTGGCAGGCTGCAAGGAACTTAAAATGCCGGCCCGCACGGTATCCAGTGCGCCATCCAGTATCGGTAATTTGCTCATATCGAGCGACACATCGACCCCGGACCCCTTGATCATTTC
>DGNZ01000215.1 GCA_002389175.1 Rhodospirillaceae bacterium UBA4479
ATTTTTAGAGGTGCCCTTAAGTTTTGTGTCCATGTATATGTATGAAACATCGGACGTGTCCCCCAACGCGCCTTCGATACCCGTTTTGATTTCTCGCACCCACGGATTTTCTTCTTCGTAACTCATCACGACCAAGACTTTGTAGGGTTCGGCTGATATTGCAGGGCTTATCAGGCTCAAAATCAGCACAGCAGCGATATTTCCAGCCGCGATCAATTTGATCATTTTTTTCAGCATTTTTTGGCGGCCCCCTGCAAAGTCATCGCGCCCTGTCATTTTAAGTTTTCTTGTTTTCAATCATATAGCCAAGACCCAAGGATTAAAGTCGCGAATATCGTGGATCATGTTCAATAATGAGCCTAAAAGGAGATTATGGTAATGATCCATTACCGATTTTGCTGCGTAAGGGTTAACAGAGGGATACCAACATTATGCCAAAATACCGCACTCAATTCGAAATCGGCTTAGACGAACTCCGACTGATTGAAGAAAGCCTGACATCTCGCGTTGGCGAATTGTCCCAGGCGTCACTTGATTTTCAATCCGAAGATCTTCGCTTAAAAGATTGCGACACGGTTACCGAGAAAATGAAGGAACTCAAAGAGATACGTGAACTTTTGGGCCGCCTTCACGAACAGAAAATCTGGTTTGAGCCAGAAGCCTTCGTTCCGCGCGGTTAATTAGGACCACGTTTCTAAATAACCCGCACGTACATTTGCCTGTAAATCCCCGCTGAAAAATCTCGCGGGGATTATTTTTTGACCCCAAAAACCTTGAGCACAAACGCGTAATTGAACGCGGTTTCTTCGATCCGGTCAAAGCGTCCCGCCGCCCCTGCGTGGCCTGCAGACATATTGGTCTTTAACAACAGGGCATTATCATCGGTCTTGGTCGCCCGCAGTTTGGCGACCCACTTGGCCGGTTCCCAGTATGTGACGCGCGGATCAGTTAATCCGGCCGTTGCCAAAATCGCCGGATAGTCCTTGGCCGACACATTTTCATAGGGCGAATACGACGCCATATAATCGAACGCGGTTTCGTCCTCTATCGGGTTGCCCCATTCTGGCCATTCAATCGGCGTCAGCGGCAACGACGTATCGCACATGGTGTTTAGGACATCGACGAACGGCACATCAGCCACCACGGCACGCCACAGATCAGGGCGCATATTGGTGCACGCACCCATCAGCATGCCCCCCGCACTGCCGCCATGGATGGCGATGTTGCCAGCCGTCGCCATGCCGTCGGCGATAAGACCCTCGGCAGCGGAAATGAAATCATCAAACGTATTGCGCTTTTTCTCTCGCTTGCCGTCGGCGTACCAGCGATAGCCTTTTTCCATGCCGCCACGAATGTGGGCAACAGCATAAACAAATCCACGATCCACCAGGCTGAGCCGTGGAATAGAGAAATACGCGGGCATCGACATACCGTAACTGCCATAGCCATACAGCAACACAGGGGCCGTGCCGTCCAACGGCGTATCAGCGCGATACAACAACGTGACGGGTATCTGTTCACCGTCATGGGCAACTGCCTGAATGCGTCGAGTGACATAATCGGATGGGTTATGACCAGACGGGATTTCGTCTTGTTTCAACAAAACACTTTGGCGCGTGTCCATATCAAAGTCATAAATCTGGCGCGGTGTCGTCGGCGATGAATACCCATAGCGCAATAGCTTGGTATCGAACTCGTAACCGCCTTCTAATCCCAGCGAATAGGCTTCTTCGTCCATGTTCACGATATACTCATCGCCGCTTTGCCAATGGTGGACGATGATGTTTGGCAACGCGTTGATGCGCTCAACCCGGACCAGATAATCTTGGAACACTTCGTGCCCGACGATCAGCGTGCCTGGGCGGTGGGGCACTAATTCTTCCCAATGCTCGCGGCCTGGGGTTTCCACCGGCGCGGTGACCATCTTGAAATCTTCTGCACCGTTCTCGTTGGTTAAAATGATCAACCGACCTTGGTGTTCCGAGACGCTGTATTCGGTTCCGGGTTCGCGCTCTGCAATGATGACCGGGTCCAGGTCGGGGGCTTCGGCTTGGATCATGTGAACTTCAGACGTTTCATGATCGTGGCTGTCGATCAAAATAAAACTGCGGCTTTCGGTCTTTGACAATCCAACAAAAAAACCAGGGTCCGGTTCTTCGAACACCAGAATGTCGTCTTCGGTCGGGGTGCCGACGATATGACGCATGACCTTCGAAGGTCGGTGGCTTTCATCAAGCACGGTATAGAAAAGTGTTTTGCCGTCTTCGGCCCATTCGAAATCCGCGCTGGAATTTTCAATGACATCATCTAGGTCTGTGCCGTCACCCAAGCGGCGGAATTTGATACGAAAAATTTCCGACCCGTTGCGATCTTCGGCGAATGCCCCGACCATGTGATCCGGACTATGGGCGAACGCGCCGATTTTGTAGTAATCCGAGCCCTCGGCCTCGATATCGCCATCCAATAAAATCATCTCGGGCGCATCAATCTTGTACCCGCAGCGGCAATATTTTGGATGCTGGCCACCATCCACATACCGCACGTAATAGGCATAGGGTCCATCAGGGTCAGGCACGGTGGAGTCGTCTTCTTTGATACGGCCGCGCATTTCGTTGTACAGCGCGCGCTGCAGATCGTGGGTGTCGGACATCCAGTCGAGGGTATAGCTATTCTCAGCCTCTAGGTACGCACGGATATCGGCGTCCAACACGCTGGGGTCGTGCATCACCTGCTGCCAGTTCTCATCCTTGAGCCACGCATAATCATCGACACGGGTCTGGCCGTGAATGGTGATTTCATGTGGTTTTTGTGGGGCGCTCGGTGGCACGTTCGATGATGCGGACATGGGCTCACTTTTAATCATGGAGAAAATTTTGCGTATCATAGTATTGAGGATGGCAACGGTCACGGCATCAACGTCGCTTTGATGACATCTTTGACGGCATCACGGATTTGGCCGTGGTTTGGGGGATCGGCGAGGGTTGTAAACCAATGATCGGGTGGTGTGCGGCCACGCCGATGCGACCATGAGATATCGCGCAGCAATGCTTCAGCATCTGTGGGCAGTCGGTCCGGGAATTCGAACCCTGCCAACGTGCCCCACACCCCGGCCCAGCATCGTGCCAAGCTGAACGGGTTATAACCACCACCGCCCGATACGATCAGTCGTGGTGCCAAGGGTGCGACGGCTGTCACGGCCCGCCACAACGCATGGTTTGATAACGCCAGTTTGCTTTGTGGATCATCGGCCAGCGCATCGGCCCCACACTGCACAAAGATCGCATCCGGCGCGAAGTCCGATATCAGGGGCAGCACAGCCCCGTCGATGATGGCTTCGAATTCATCATCATTCAGGTGCGGTGGGACGGGGATATTGCGGGCGTGCCCACCAGCGCGGTCCATCAGGCCACCCAGCTGATGTGCGCTGTCGTCGGTCCGTGACATGGGCCAGCGTCCAGCCTCGTGAATCGAGGCCGTGAATACCCGGTCATCGTCGTGAAAAGCGTCCTGTACCCCATCGCCATGATGGGCATCTAAGTCCAAATAAAACACGCGCGCACAGCCGCCATCCAACAACATCCCGATGGTCAGCGCAGGTTCGTTAAAATAACAAAAGCCGCTGGCCTGATCGGGACGTCCGTGATGCTGACCACCGCCCAAGTTATAGATCGCACAGCCATCTTGAACCAATTCAGCGGCCAGGCGTCCACCACCCGCAGCGGTTGCGGGGCGTTTGAACATTTCCGGGAAAATCGGATTGCCGTTGATGCCGATATTAAAGCGCGCACGCACCGCATCCGATGCATCTTGCGCCGCCTCTGCAGCGATAAGGGCATCGACATATTCAGGCGTATGAAACCGTGTCAGATATTCCACGTCGGCGCGCGGGCTATCGACATAGGTACCATCCGGAAACCATCCCAGTGCGTTGATCAGATCAATGGTCAACGACACCCGCGGGATCGCCAACGGATGACCGCTGCCATACGAGCTATCGCGATAAATCTCGCTGCCGATAAATTTTGGAATGGAATGCGACTTCATCACTTCAAGATAGGGATGCACACCCTCGGGGCCAAGCCTTGCCGATGACCGAAGGGTTCCACCGCAATTCGCGTGTTTACTGGTTTGGGTGCGCCCCACATAATGTCGCCAAGGGGATACGACAAATCTATGGAAATCTGGATACCGATCACGATCGTGGCAGCGTTCTGCCAGAATCTGCGTTCTGCACTTCAAAAACATCTCAAGGGTAAGCTTTCGACCGGGGGGGCGACGTACGTCCGGTTCTTCTACGCGTGGCCCTTTGCACTTGTATATATCTGGGGCCTGAACGAATTCGCGGGCATGCCGTATCCCGAGATTCAGGGCAACTTCATTCTGTATTGTATTCTGGGTGGCGCATCACAGATCATCTTTACCGCCCTGCTGGTTTGGCTGTTTTCGTTTCGTAATTTCGCGGTGGGGACCACGTTTTCCAAAACAGAAACAGCACAAGTCGCCCTGATTGCGTTTTTACTGCTGGGGGACACGCTCACAATCGGCGCGATCCTTGCGATTGCCGTCAGCGTGATCGGGGTCATGGCGATGTCGGTGGCGCAAACCAACATCACATTCCGCACGCTGTTAAGTGGTCTGACCGAGAAATCGACCCTGATCGGGCTGACATCGGGGTTGTTCCTGGGCGCATCGGTGGTGTTCTTTCGCGGTGCCGCGTTGGAACTGGATTACGATGGTTTCATCATGCCCGCCGCATTCACGCTGGCCGTCGCCGTGGTCATCCAAACCATCATCATGGGCGTTTATTTGGTCTGGCGCGAACCGGGCCAGATGACGGCCTGCATCAAAAACTGGAAATGGGCGGGTGCCGTCGGTGTCGCGGGTGTGCTGGGTTCTATCGCTTGGTTTAGTGCGTTCACGCTGGAAAATGCCGCCCTGGTGCGCGCGGTTGGGCAGATCGAACTGGTCTTTACCTTCATCGCATCGGTGGTGTTTTTCCGTGAAAAAAGCACCCGGCTAGAGATCATCGGCATCTTGTTGGTCTGCCTGGGGATCATCCTGATCCTGTTTTTACGCTGATTGATGACTTTTCGACTGGCATGACCAATCGCGACGATTATAATCCGGCGCTATGACACTCAGTCCCGAAGACCAGCACCGCCTCGATCATGTCCTAGATGATGCAGAGTTTCCCGAATTGCCCGGTTTCCAGCGGGGCAAGGTTCGCGAAAGCTATAACCTGGGCGACGGTCGCCGGGTCATGGTCGCAACGGATCGGCAATCGGCATTTGATCACGTGTTGGCTGCCGTCCCTGACAAGGGCCATGTGCTGACGGCCACGGCCGCGTTCTGGTTTGAACAAACGGCTGATATCTGCCCCAACCATGTCATCAGTTATCCCGACCCGAATGTCATCATCGCCAAACGATTGGATATGTTGCCGGTCGAAATGGTGGTCCGCGATTACATCACAGGTACCACCGATACATCCATCTGGACCATGTATAACGCGGGCCAGCGCGATGTGTATGGACTGACCCTGCCTGACGGCTTGGTCAAAAACGACAAGCTGCCGAACACCATCATCACACCGACCACCAAGGGCGAAGCCGGGGCCCATGATTACCCGATCACCGCCACTGAAATCGTCGAACAAGGATTGCTGACCCAGGCCCAATGGGACGAAGCGGCAACCAAAAGCCTCGCCCTGTTCAAACGTGGTCGTGAAATCGCTGCACAGAATGGCTTGATCCTGGTCGATACCAAGTACGAATTTGGTTTGGATGAAAACGGCGTCGTGACCATCGCCGATGAAATTCACACGCCTGATTCCAGCCGCTATTGGGATGCCGCCCTGTATCCCGAACGCCACGCGGCGGGCGAAGAACCCGTCAGCCTGGACAAAGAATTCCTACGTCTGTGGATACGCGAACGCTGCAATCCCTACACCGATCCCCTGCCCACCATTCCGGGCGAAACGCTGATCACATTTTCAAACAAGTACATTTTATTGTTTGAGCGCGTAACAGGACAGACATTCGTTCGCCCCCCGACAGATGTGTCTGTACGGGACCGTATTTTGGCCGCCCTCGCACGCGAATTCCCTGAATACTTCTAAGGCGTTAACTATATCTAACCCTCGGTTTCTGCGTACAGACGCCGTATGCGGCGATGCCTATAATTTTCCATATTCTGAGGGGCAATTGCCCAGTAATGAGATTCGGCGCATCAACGATATATTGAACCTATGA
>DGNZ01000262.1 GCA_002389175.1 Rhodospirillaceae bacterium UBA4479
TTCCAAGATTTGATCTTTGGAAAATCGATTTTCCAGCCAAAATGCCAGCATCACCTCTTGGATTTTGCGCTTTATCGTGCGCTCTGGGCTCAGGAATAGATTCTTCGCGACCTGCTGAGTGATGGTGCTGCCGCCCTGCACGATGTAGCCGGCGCGAATATTGATGACCATGGCCCGCGCAAGACCAATCAAGTCGATGCCGAAGTGGTCATAGAAACGGCGATCCTCTGTTGCCAGCACCGCTTGCGGCAGCGATGGCGGAAGGTCTTTCAGCCGAACGGGGATGCCATAAAGATCGCCGGCGGCGGCAAGCTCGCTACCGTCACTCGCCATGATCCAAACCGTTGGGCGGCGCGAAGGGGCGAGGCTGTCTTCGACATCTGGCAGGTCCGTATAAAACCAACCCACGGCGAACAGGCCAAGGATAAACGCCCAAACGCCAAGGGTTGCCGTCCATTTGCCAAGACGGCGCAATGCCGACGGGCGCGGGGTGTCGGTTTTTGTTGTACGGGCACGTGTGCTTTTACGTTTGGCCATGCTGCTTTATGCCCGGTGGGACGTTAGGATCGTGTTAATACGACAGGCATGTATTAAGGTAAAAATATGGAAGATTTTACACAAACCGTTCTTGGCCTCCCATGGAGAGATATTGGCGCGTCGACGCTTTTGACCACGATCATCCTGTTGGCCCGCTGGGGGATTGTCCGCTCGATCCGTGGGAACACGGAAACGCTCAGCGCGGATCGCCGTAAGTGGATTTCGTTGGTGCGCAATCTGACCGCGGTATTGATCTTCATCGGCTTGTTCCTAGTGTGGTCCGTTGACCTTTCCAAGTTTGCGTTATCAATCGCAGCATTCGCCGTTGCCATCGTGATTGCATCGAAAGAAATCATCATCTGTCTGACCGGTGGTTTGTATCGCACCATGACTCGCCCGTTTGAAACCGGAGATTGGATCGAGGTCGGAACGATTCGTGGGGAAGTGCTGCAAGAAGGCCTTATGAGCACAACGCTCCACGAGTTATCCCCCGCTGGGGACCAAACGCACGATTACACCGGGCACATCATCACCATGCCCAATGGGATGATTTTGCCCCACAACATCGTTAACTTGAACATCCGCAAGCATTACGTTTTTCATACCTTTGCCATTACGATTGATGCGCTCGATAAATTGCGACCCAAAGAAGACTTAGCGTTTCTTTGTGACGAGATTGAGGCCGAATGGACGGCCTATGACGAAGAAGCGACGAAGTATTGGACCGGGGTCCGCCGTCATATGGCGCTTGATATCCGCAAGCCGGATCCGCAGGTGCGCATGCACACGACGGACCTTGCCCACGTCATGTTTGATATTCGACTGCTATGTCCGCGCGAGCAGGCGCTGTCTATTGAGCAGCGCGTCACGACGCGGTTTCTTACGCGTGTCCAAAAGCGGATGGATGCGGCAGCCGTGACGAAATCAGACGCGCCATAGACCAAACGCGCTGGCGCTTTAGCGATAAATATAGATCGGGCTGGTCCAGCAAAGCGTGCCGTCTTCCTGCGCCAAACGAATGAAGATCGGATTGTCACCCTCGGACTTTAGTTCAAGGCGTCTGGTAAGTGAAAATGTCCGATGTTTGTTTTCCGATGGCATCCGGAAGATTTTCAAATACCGCGGCAATACATCGCTTTGATCGAACACTTCGTCTTCAAAGCCAATTTCCTCAAGTGGCACGCCCGCTTTGACCAACGGGGTTTCGATTTTCAGCGTGCCGGCGTAGGGATCTTTGACCCATACATCAAAGCCGCCGATGTTGCCGGTCGTGAGTGCGCGCCATGCAAGCTCGGTTTCCGAGACGATATCCAGGGTCTTGTCGCGATTAAAGAAGTTGATGGCTTTGGCTTCGATGATGGCATTGTCAGATAAATGCGCGGTACCGTCCCAAATTACCTGACGGAAACGACCGCGGTATTCAGCGCCTTCCCACATTACGCGTAAGCGGTTGCCGAGTTCTTCTTGAGTATAGGGTCGGACGGTCTCGATAAGGTCGAGACCGTTGAAAATGTCGACCCGTTCAATCGGGCTTGCGGCGTGAATGTCGATGTTAAAGTCAACCTCGCCGCTCGGCAGATGCACGATATCGCCCATCATCGCACTGTCAGATGTCTGGCTGTCTGTGGGGCCGTTCCGAGGGTCATCGTGATACAGGGTGCCGGCTTCCGTGAAATTTGCCTTCACGTCGATCATCATGCGGCCGCCGTGCCCGCCGGTGGTGGCATAGTGACGGCGTCGACGCATGCTTTCCATAATGGCGTCGCGGCTTAGTTCCGGTGCTAAAAAGCAGGTCAGCCCGCCGACGGCGCCGAACAACGACGCCCCCGGATAACTCGCGCCCGGGCGGCCTTTGTGGCCGTCGGAGTTGGCGACGATACCGATCCGATAGCCCATTTCAAAGGCATCTTGGACCAGCCATTCAAAAGTGCCCCAACTGGAATGCACTTCCATTGATTTCTCGAACCGCCCGTCATGGGCCATTTTGACGTCGGCGTATCTGCCGCCGCAGTGCGCGTAGCCGACTACGTCCCATTCTTTATCGCGGGCGAGGGCTTCGAACAATTCGGCAGCCGAGTTGCAGTCGGTGCTGATGTCCGAGCGGTCCGCGACCAACGCGTGGGATGAACGCCGCAGCGTGCGGCCTTCATCCGGGAAGTAAATGTTTCGGTCACCGCCAAGCCCGGTGTTGCCGGACCATTCGTAGCCCGGGATCGCGATGAATTCACCGGTTATGTCATAATGCGCGCACATATCATCAAGTTCGGACCAGAACGGGGATGTGATCTGGAAATCGTTACCCTGGTGGCCGGTGGCATCGACGAATGCGAGATCGCGGGCGAAACGGAAATATTCATCCGCGCTGCCGGTGCCGATGGTCTCTTCCGACTGACCGTGCAGGTCGCCCCAATAATGCTTGAGCGCCGGGGCATCGGCAAAGCGGATCGGGTTTGTGGTGGTCACGACATCGCCGTTTTCATCCAAGAATTCGATGCATGCATCGCCGGCAGCACTGCCGCTGAGCCCACTGACTTCGACGGCGCGGGTGCCGGGTTGGATGCTGACGCTGGCGGGCATGCCGTCAACCGGACCGTTGGCGCGCAGCTTGAACGTGCGATCACATTGATCAGACGGATTGCCCCATTTGTCTTCGCCCTTGAATTTGACGGAGAACGTTTCACCCACGGCGCGCAGGGTCGGTGCGACGGCGACATAGGTTTCAGGCGCGCCGGGTACGATGCGGATCGTCGGTTGGTTCGGCACCGGCTGGTAGCAATAGGTGGCGATCGGATCAATCAGGGTGTGGAATTCGTAGCTTTCTTCGCAGAACGTTTGCAATCGCATGCCGGGCGAGCCTTGCGACGTGTCGCCAAGCTTGACGGTGATGGTATCGCCTTCACGTAGAAAGCCGCGTACGACCTTGATGTATAACGCACGGTCCCACGGGCGGACGTTGCCCTTTGGATCGTAGTGATATTGCAGCACGGCATCGTTGGAGGCGGTAATCGTGGTGAAGTTCGGACCGGTCGGGTTCTCGAACTGGGGGCGTGTTTGATCGCTGGCGAAACGGAAGCAAATGCGGATCGAACCGGAATCGTCGATCCCGAATTTACCGGCGGTGTAAACGAGGGTGAAGGTTTGATAGCTGCCGGCTTCGAAATCACCGGTTGGACTTAATGCGACCGTGCCGACCTCGTGCATAGGAACGGTGGCATCGATAGGTGTGCTGACCAGGCCGCCGGCCGGCGCGCCTGCTGCATCGTCCGGGCTGCCAAGCGGTTGCTCCGACATAGCTGATATCTCTCCAAAATCGCCGACCGTTTATGGCCGATCCCCTCATCATCAGCTATACGTTACGGCGGCGCTTATCCCCAATCAAGCGAGGGGTTTTCAAGGTTCATGACCGGAACTCATGCTTTTTGCCTAATGATTTGGATGTTGCATGGTCGGCATGGCATCGCCGCGGTTCAAAACCCCAACGTCGAGCGTTTTTGTATGGCCGGTTTCGAATGTGAAGGTCATTTCAATGTGCGAAGCACTTTTGGCGCCGACTGTCGGACCAATCAGCATCAAATGCAGGCCGTTTGGTTCAAACGTCACCATCTCACCGGCCGGAATATCAATCGTCGACAATGCGCGCATTTTTGAAACGCCGCCTTCAAGATAGCTCTCATGAATTTCAACGCGCTCAAACATGGGGCTGGAAACGCGAGTTAAGCGCTGCAACTGATCCGACTGATTGTGTAGCGTCACATAGCCCGCCATGACGCGCGCCGTCGGCGGCGCTGCGCGCACCCATGGTGCCATGATCATGACCGCGTCGTCTGACATATCGTGCGTGTGCTTTGCCGGGTCGGCGTTCGTCGGTATCGCGAAGACAAAAAGGCTGATCACTGCAAATGCGCGCAATAAGGTTGATGGTCCGGACATGATGGGAACTCCTGGTGATGAATTGCGCGCACACTAAGCCTGAGACGGGGTTGGGTCCAGCATTGCGGTGGGGTGTCATTTTGAGGGATTTTCTGAGCATTTGATTGACTTTTGGCCGAAATTAACGCAGAATAAAACAGCGAGATACATTTGATGCGTGTTACCTAAAATTATGCGGACTACCGCTTAGCTTAGTTATCCCCTGAGAATGTTATCGTTAACATGCGTTTGGCTACACGGTGTGGCGCGGCGCAACCAATTGTCAGAGGAATATCGACATGGCTAAAGGTACCGTGAAGTGGTTCAACACCACCAAAGGTTATGGTTTTATTGAGCCGGAAGACGGCTCCAAGGATGCATTCGTTCACATTTCGGCTGTTGAGCGTGCGGGCATGAATTCGCTGCGCGAAGGCCAGAAGGTGTCTTACGAACTGCAAGAAGGCCGCAACGGTAAGTCGTCCGCCGAGGATCTCGTCGCGCTCGACTAACACCGCAATGCGCTTTTAAAGGAAACCGCCGTCGGCATCGTTCGATGGCGGTTTTTCTTTCTGCGCATGGTTTTGATTGCGCTATAGACCACATTGCGGTTTGTGCGCTTGGGATTATTGGTGCGACGCATCCAGGATTATCGGTAGCAACGCATTTGGGAAGCGGCGTTCCAAGGTGACCGCGTAGAAAGTTTCAAACACCCCCTTTAAGGGGTAAGCCTCTATCAACTGTCCACTCGACAGCTCGTCCTGCACGACAACCGGCGGCAACACGGCGATACCGATATCTTCACGTGCGAGCAAGCGCATCATGGCCATATCGTCTGCTTCTGCGACGACGTTTGGCCTCACACCCAGCCTTTGGATCAGTGCGTCAAAGCCGGTTCGTATTGAGCCGTGCGTTGTCGGAAGTATCAGCGGATGCTGGCTGAGCACCTCTTTGAGCGAGCCTTTTTTGCCCAGGCGCTTCGGCGTGCCAATGACGCTGACTTGCTGTTCAGAAAGGCGGTGTGATCTGAACGTTGCGGCATGGCCACTGCCTGTGGCCGTGTTCAACAACACGACATCGAGCGCAAGCGCCTCCAATTCTTCAAGCAGGTCTTTTGGGCTGCCGGATCTTAGAACAATGCTCGCATTGCTCTGTTCCAGAACGGGGCGCAGCAGACCAATCTGAAAGTTCCTGGACAACGTTGCCATTGCGCCGACCCGAAGCACGGGGCGGGTCGCGATATTTCCTGCCAGGGTGCCAACAAGTTCGTCGCCCGCCGCAAAGATTGCATCCGCATGATCGAGTGCGATCCGGCCCGCTTCGGTTAAATGCAGTCGCCGCCCTTTGCGGTCAAATAACGAATGGCCGAGCTGTTCTTCAAGTTTGCGGATCTGCACCGACAGTGCCGACTGTGAGATATTTAATTGATCTGCAGCATGCGTCAGATTTCCATCATGCGCGACCGCCCAAAAATACCGAAGATGCTTAAAATTGATCTGTACCATTGTTCATAAAAATAGAATATTTTATTTCTAATAATCAATTTTTATTATTTAAATAATGTCACGCGCCCCGCACCTTAGCGTATTAATCGTCAACGGGATTTAGAACGGTCGTATCGGCGATGGACATCATCAGGTTTAGTGAGCTAACAGAAAGTACCTGGAAGAATGGAGGCGGGATTACCCGCGAAATCGCCTGCGCGACCCTCGGCGAAAACCGAATATGGCGGTTAAGTATGGCAGATGTCACATGTGATGGGCCATTTTCCGCGTTCGCTGAATATGTTCGGATTCTCACAGTCGTGAAAGGTCAGGGCATGGTGTTGCAGAATGACGGTGGCAACATTGATGCGGATCTTTGGCATCCTGTCCAGTTCAGCGGTGCTTTGAACGTAAATGCGCAGCTAAAATCGGGCCCCTCAACCAATTTAAACCTCATGTTTAATCCGGCGTATTGCACCGGGGATGTCACGGCGCTCCATGGCCCGTGCAATAGGTCATTGGCCTTGGCCGAACAGCGCCTATTTGCCGTGCATAGCTTGGCGGGCGCCTTGGGGGTGAATGGGTGTTCGCCGCTTTTGCCGGGCGATACGGCGATCATCACTTCGGATGTTGGCCAGGTGGACTTGGCCGATGGCGACGCAGCACTGTTGATCCAAATAGATTTAAGCCGTCACGTCAGTTCCAATTCCGTGGTCTTCACCGCACGCCTTTAGCCGCGCGCCGGTGGTGCCGTGTCTGCATAGGCCGAAGAGTCGTATGACTCCGTATCCATCAGCGCATCCAACCAGTAACCGGAACTGATGACCTCAATCTGCATCGCATCGTCACTCAGCGGATGCGTGTTGACAATCCACACCACTTCGCTGGCATTCGGAAAAGACGTTCCGACAAGTTCGTCATGATATAAGCGATGCAGGGCCGCTCGGTCATCCATGCCGTCGGCCAGAAGACGAGCCAGAAATGACTCGTTCAGTGCTGGCGTCAAAAGTGCTTTGGAGCGGGCGTCGTT
>DGNZ01000065.1 GCA_002389175.1 Rhodospirillaceae bacterium UBA4479
ACGATGAAATCGGCACGCTTACCAACTGCGATTTCACCGACGGGTCTATTCGTAACTTGTGCACCACCAGCCAGCGCATCTGCATAAAGTCTGGATGCGGTAGAGCCCCCCGGCCCCGCTGCGGATACATTGCGACGCCGGCGGATTAAACGTTGGCCGTATTCCAACCATCGAAGTTCCTCAACCATGCTGACGGATACATGGCTGTCAGAACCAATCCCAAAGACACCTCCCGCATCCAAGTAGCGGCCAAGCGGAAATATACCATCGCCTAGGTTCGCTTCGGTTGCGGGGCATAATCCGGCGACCGCACCCGATGCCGCCAGGTCATCGCATTCCTGGTCTGTAAGGTGTGTCGCATGTATCAAACACCACTGCGGCCCGACATCGAAATGATTAAGCGTCCATTCAACGGGACGCTGACCCGTGACCTCAACCGACTCAGTCACATCTTTTTCTTGTTCCGCCACATGAATGTGAATCGGCGCATTGGGATCACCCTGCAATAGAGTACCGATGACTTCACGCATTGCCTCTTCGCTGGCTTGACGCGGACTATGCGGGGCGACACCAACGGCCAACATCGGATCATCAACTGCATCTTTTTGTAATCGCGTGATGATCGACAACAATTGATCAGGGGCGCAGATAAACCGTCGCTGACCTTCGTTGGCTTCTTTGCCCAAATATCCGCCTTGCGAATACAACACGGGTAACATGGTCAGGCCGATCCCAGCCGTTTGTGCGGCGCGGACCAAAGCCAATGACATTTCGGCAGGCTCTGCATAAGGCGAACCATCCACGTCATGGTGCATATAATGGAATTCGCAGACCGATGTGAAACCCGCCTTGACCATCTCGACATAAAGCTGTGTCGCGATGGTTTCCAACAATTCAGGCGTCAGGATTTTGGCAAAGGCATGCATGGCGACACGCCATGTCCAAAAACTATCTTCGCCACCTGCTTCCGATGCACGGAACTCGCTCATCCCCGCCATCGCGCGTTGGTGCGCATGAGAATGCAAATTGATCATACCAGGCATCAGGTGGCCATTGGCGCGAACTGCTTCGGCACTCGGTTCCTGGTCTGTTTTGATCGCTGCAATATTGCCCACCGCATCAATGTCGATGCGGACGTTTTTGGCCCAACCATCTGGTAGCCATGCCATTTCGGTGAAGATCGTCTTATCTATTTTCATCATGCACACTCAAACTCTCGTATCCCTGGATTCTGTCACCATATCCCTTAATAGTCATAATCAACAATTCCGTTAAGCACACGCAGGGTTTAAATATGTCATTGGTTCGGGTTTTCGTTATGTCATTCGCGGTCACGATGGTGAGTATGCTCAATATCGGGACCGCCAACGCCAAATCAGAATTGGTCATTGGCATCACGCAGTATCCATCGACCTTTCATCCAAACATAGATTCCATGTTGGCGAAATCCTATGTGCATGGCCTGACCCGGCGCCCCGTCACCGCCATGAGTGCAGATTGGGAAACGGTTTGTCTGCTATGCACAAAACTCCCCACGTTAGAAAACGGCGATGCTGTCCTGGAAATGACCCCCGATGGCAAAGAAGGCATCGCCGTTACTTATAAGCTACATGCCGAAGCTGTTTGGGGTGATGGCGTCCCGGTTACGTCTGATGATGTGATCTTCACATGGGAAGTCGGCAAACATCCGAAATCGGGCGTATCCGCTGCCGAAGGATATCGCCGTATCCTGAAAATTGATCGCGTCAACGATAAGACCTTCACATTCCATATCGATCGCCGCACCTTTGATTATAACAACATCTCTACCCTTGGTATTTTGCCAGCACATATTGATCGCAAAAATTTCGAAGTCCCCGAGGCCTATAAAATCAAAACGGCATTCGATACCGATCCGATGAACCCGGGTTTGTTCATGGGGCCTTACCGAATGACAGTTGCGAAACCCGGATCGCATATGGTTTTTGAGCGCAACGAAAAATGGTGGGGTAAAGCACCCGCGTTTGAAAAAATCACCATGCGCGTCATCGAAAACACCTCAACCTTAGAAGCCAACATTTTGTCTGGCGGAATCGATATGATTTCTGGGGAATTGGGTCTTAATGTTGATCAGGCGGTCGCCTTCGAAAAACGTCATGGCGACAAGTTCCAGATCATTTTTAAACCGGGCCTGATTTACGAACACATCGACCTGATGCTCGACAACCCGATCCTGCAGGATGTGCGGGTGCGCCAGGCACTTTTGTTTTCAATTGATCGCGATGCTATTTCGGAACGCTTGTTCGGTGGCAAACAACCTGTCGCTCATACCAGCATTAATCCCTTGGATTGGATCTATGCCGACGACATTCCGAAATACCCCTTTGATATGACAAAAGCGGACGCGCTGCTGAACGCTGCCGGATGGTCCAAAAAGGTCAAAGGCATCCGCGTGAATGATAAGGATGAGACGCTGCGGTTTGATATCATGACGACGGCTGGCAACCGCACCCGTGAACTGGTCCAACAGGTTCTTCAAAGCCAGTGGAAAGCGGCTGGAATCGATGTCCGCATCAACAACGAACCCGCGCGTGTGTTCTTTGGGGAAACCGTCACCAAACGAAAATTCGATAGCCTCGCGATGTTCGCCTGGATTTCATCGCCCGAAAGTGTGCCGCGTACGACGCTGCATTCAGATTCTATTCCATCCGAAGAAAACAACTGGGGTGGTCAAAATTATACAGGATATGTGAACCCAGAAATGGATGCGCTATTAGAACAGATAGAGCTGGAGTTGGATCGCGACAAACGCAAAGCATTGTGGCATCGGTTGCAGACAATCTATGCGACAGACTTGCCCGCGCTACCCCTCTATTTCAGGGCCAACTCGTTCATCATGCCGAAATGGCTGACGGGCGTCCGTCCGACCGGTCATCAATTCCCAACGACACTCTGGGTCGAAGATTGGGATGTGGCGAAATAAGCCTATCTGCCCTGTTTCATTCGGCGATTTGGATGCTACGCTGAGGGCATGACTGCCTTTATCATTCGTCGGGTAATCCATTCCCTGATCGTCATCGTCGTGATGTCGTTTGTGATTTATGGATTGATGGGGCTGATGCCGGGCGATCCGATTGATTTGATGATCAGTGCTGATCCGAATGTAACGGCAGAAGACGCTGAACGCTTGCGCGCATTTTATGGATTAGACCAGCCGTTGTGGTCACGATACCTGAATTGGCTGGGCGCCGCGGTTCAGGGCGATTTCGGCTATTCACGTCTTTATGCGCAGCCCGTTTGGGCCGCGATCATCCCGGCCCTGCAGAACACGCTGATCCTATTGATCTCAAGCCTGACCTTGGCGCTGGTGATCGCTCTACCTGCTGGGATTTACGCGGCAACACGACCCTATTCCGTTGCTGATTACAGCATCAACTTGGCGGCTTTTGCAGGAATTTCTATGCCACCATTTTGGCTGGGTATTCTGCTGATCATGGTTTTTGCCGTCGTGCTGGGGTGGTTACCTGCAGGTGGTACGGCGGACGCGGGGG
>DGNZ01000276.1 GCA_002389175.1 Rhodospirillaceae bacterium UBA4479
AAGCCGACGTGATCCGGCAAGTCGAGAAGATGTTCTCGGTTCAGCTCGAATTCTTTTAAGCCCCAGATATTTTAAAGCTAAGATACAGATAAGCTTCTGAGAGATTTATCAAACATATGACTGATCAACTGGGCGGCCCGCTGACGGTCAAGCCGCAAGCCATTATCTTCGATTGGGATAATACATTGGTCGATAGCTGGCCGGTGATCCACGATGCGCTGAACACCACTTTTCGTGCTTATGACAAACCGGAATGGACCTTAGCTGACACTAAAGTTCGGGTTCGACATTCGATGCGCGATAGCTTCCCCCCCATTTTTGGTGATGTATGGGAAGAGGCAGGCGAGGTTTTCTACGCACGGTACGCGGAAATTCACGCCACTGACGTGGCTGCAGCTGATGGCGCAGCCGAACTTTTGGCAACGATCCATGAGCTTGAGATTTATCAAAGTGTTGTTTCAAACAAAACGGGCAGCTTTCTGCGCGCCGAGGCTGAAAACCTGGGATGGACGCCGTATTTCTCAAAACTCGTCGGTGCCCTTGATGCGCCTCGCGACAAGCCAGACCCTGCGCCTGTATTGATGTCATTGGAACCGGGTGCATTATTACCTGGGCCTCATGTTTGGTTCATCGGGGATGCCGATATTGATATGACATGCGGTGCAAATGCAGGGTGCCATTCAATTTTAATTAGGCCAGAAGCCCCGACTGACGGGGAGTTTCCAGATCATCCACCGGTCATGCATTTTTCATCATGTCACTACCTTTGCAATTTTCTACGGACACTGTAGTCTTTCGTTCTGCTAGGGCGATACTCTGGCAATTATTCGCCTATAAATGAAACAAGGCCGCTGATAATCAGGCCATAAAAACCAAGGGGGAAAAACATGTCCTCAGATAAACCCCAAAACGTGCAGGACGTATTTCTAAACTACATCCGTAAAAACAAGACACCCGTCACGGTGTTTTTGGTGAACGGAGTTAAGCTGCAAGGGATCGCAACCTGGTTCGATAACTTCTCGGTCCTTTTGCGTCGCGATGGCCATACTCAGCTTGTATACAAGCATGCAATTTCAACCATCATGCCGTCGACCCCAATACAACTGTTTGACCCTGAAAAGGATGTCGACGCCGAGGATGCGTGACTAACCCCAATATCGGCTTCATAGACAGGCGCCCCATTCAAGAGCGCTGTGTTGTTATTCATCCGGATGTTTCTGGCAGTGCTGGTGCGACACGGAGCCTTGAATCACGTCTGCAAGAAGCCGAAGGGCTAGCACGCGCGATTGATCTGGAAATCCTTCATAGCGATGCGTTTATCGTCAAACGGCCGCGCGCCTCAACGTTGATGGGGCAGGGTGCAATAGAACGTATCGCCGAAGTGTTCGATGAACTGCGACATAACGGCGATGACGGACCTGATCCTGTCGCTATCGTCGATGCGGAATTAACCCCCGTGCAACAGCGCAATCTCGAAACCGAGTGGAATACCAAGGTTTTGGATCGCACCGGGCTGATCTTAGAGATTTTTGGCGCACGCGCCCGAACGCGTGAAGGGCGTATGCAGGTCGATCTGGCACAATTATCCTATCAGATGGGACGCTTGGTTCGGTCCTGGACACACTTGGAACGACAGCGCGGCGGTGCCGGTTTCATGGGCGGCCCTGGTGAAACCCAGATTGAGACAGACCGCCGGATCATTCGACAAAAGATTGATCGCTTGAAAAAAGACTTGGTTGATGTCGCACGAACACGCGAATTGCATCGCTCGGCGCGACGCAAGGTTCCACATCCAATTGTCGCTCTTGTAGGTTATACCAACGCCGGTAAATCCACATTGTTCAATCGATTAACCGAAGCCACCGTAGTTGCCGAGGATCAGCTATTCGCAACCCTTGATCCAACCATGCGCAGCCTACCGTTACCCAGCGGGCGAAATGCCATTATATCAGACACTGTGGGGTTCGTATCAAACCTGCCGCACGAATTGGTCAATGCCTTCCATGCAACGCTCGAAGAAGTCATCGAGGCTGATATCGTCATCCATGTTCGTGATGTTTCCCACCCAGATACGAATGCGCAGAAACTTGATGTATTGAATGTCTTGGGTGAACTTAAAGTCTTCAAACAGCACGATGATGAAGATGCTGAGAAAAAACCAATGCTTGAGGCATTGAATAAGATCGACTTACTCAGCGAAGAAGAACGCATTTTCATCGAAAACCGCAGTCAGATTGGCAATCAAACCGCCATTGCGATTTCAGCTGTAACAGGAAGCGGATGCGACGAATTACTGAGAGTTATCGATGGCATCCTGGCCGAGGGCTTCTTGAGCGCCGAGGTCCTGCTGAACTTCGAAGATGGGGAAGCGCTGGCGTGGCTACACGAACGTGCCGAAGTCATCGACCGCACAGATGATGAAAACGGTATGATCCTCAACGTGAGAATTTCACCCGAGACGGCCGCTCGCTTTGAGCAAACCTTCGAGAATGATATCCGACGGCAACCAAATTAATCCAACTCAGCGAAGTGATTTTTTAACTTCGCTTGGCCAAAATCATTTTCACGCAGTATAACAATCGCATTTCTACTAGTAGAAGGCAGGCCCAATGGCGACGAGCGAAGCGCAGCAACGCTGGCGACAAACACACAAGTTCATCAAACGCCAATTGAACGTCATGGCACGCGAGCACACACATCGTTTGTTGGATGGTTTTGCATCCAAGTTTAAGCTTCGTGGCAAGGGAGAGGCCGTCACGTTTGCCACCTTTGTGACCCAGGTCCTGGAACAGCGAAGCGAGTTTTCAGATGAAGCACGGCAAATTCTCAAAGATGCCGCAGATGCATATCACCGCGACCGGGATCTATACATCAACTGATGCGTAACATTCTAGATAACCCATCCAGCGTTCTCGATATCATGCACGACGTCGCTAAAACCGAGATCATGTCGCGGTTCCGCGCGTTAGCTAAAGACGATATTTCAGAGAAATCCCCAGGTGATTTGGTCACGATTGCCGATCAGGAATCAGAGCGTGCCTTTGGCGAGCGATTGCCATCATTAATCCCTGGCAGCCAACTCTTGGGCGAAGAAGGGTTCGAGGCCAATCCTGAAACTCTGCAAGCGCTCGCAGGTGATGCCCCAGTCTGGATCGTTGACCCGGTCGATGGCACATTTAATTTTGCGCACGGTAAATCACCATTCACAGTGATTGTGGCCTTGGTCCAACACAACCAGACCAAAGCGGGTTGGATACTCGACCCGCTGACGGGCGAGGCCGTTTGGGCCATCGAAGGAGAGGGCGCTTATGCACTCACCGACATTGGGGACACACCGTCAAAGATCGTCAGAACCACTAAGGACTATGCAGCCACGAAATTGACCGCAGGTATCAAACTCCGCAAACGCTTCGAACGCGCAGCTGATGCAATGGACGACGCGATCCTGCCTACGATTGTGGAACGGTATCGCTGTGTTGGTCGTGAATACATGGATATTGCGCTAGGGACCATCGATCACGCGCGTTATGGCAGCAAGCTAAAACCCTGGGATCACGCTGCAGGATGTCTGATCGTACGTGAATGCGGCGGGCGTGCTGATCATATCGATAGTCAGACACCTTATACCGCAGAGCCTGATATCGGATGGCGAACGATTGGCATCACTGGGAACGCTGACCATTGGAAAGATTGGCAGAGTCTTGTCAGCCAGGCCGATAGCTATGTTTAGAGGTTTATCGTTTCTTTGACGATGTAACGCGGGCGCCCGCGTCCATCACGATAGATGCGTGAGATATAAAGCCCAAGGACCCCCATACCCATCATCAAGCCGCCCCAAAGCAGCAGGGCGAAGAACACAAGCACGAGAACCCAAGAACAATACCCAAACAGTGCGGCCAAGCCTGATAAGATAAACCCGCCGCCGCCAAGCCCCGTGCCGATAAGCCCCGCATACATAATCAGATACAACGGGAACATCGAAAACGATGTGATGCCATCGGTGAAGGCCTTAACCGGGCCACGTGAAAACACACCTGGGAAATGGGTTTCACCAGCGGCACGTGCAGCGCGGTGATAACGAACCTCGGCACGTTCGAACCCAACCCACTGGGTCAAACCACGTAAATATGGGGAGCTTTCGGGTAATGCCAGCAACTGATCAACCGCACGACGTGACAACAGGCGGAAGTCACCGGCCTCAGTCGGGAGTTCAATTTCGGAAACTTTGTTGATGATCTTGTAGGCCAGCTTGGTGAATGCCATGCGGTAAGCCGTTTCGCCATCGCGGCTGAGGCGACGGGTGAACACCATATCCGCACCTTCGCGCCATTTCGCAATTAACTCGGGAATGACTTCGGGGGGATCCTGCAGATCGGTGTCCATGTAGACGACAGCATCACCGCTAGCATGCTCCATGCCCGCCAACACACATTCGCTCACACCAAAATTGCGCGACATATCTACAATTTTGATGGACGTGTTTTCTTCAGCGCGTTTTTTCAGGATCGAAAGCGAGTCATCATTGGAAGCATCATTGACGAAAATCAGTTCGTACGGGCAGCCTTCTTTTTCGAACATGGCGACCAATCGGTCCGCCAATTCACCAAGGACATCAGCCTCGTTCCAGAAAGACAGCACGACTGAAATCTTGCTGTTTTTATCGCGCACGTCGTTTGTCATGGAATCCCCAATACAGTCGATGCGCTGAATAGCCGTGAAGGCCCCCAACTGTCAAGGAAACCGTCACATTACAGGGGGTTAGGCATATTCAAGTCCACTCGGTTCATAAACAACGATTTTGGAACCGACGTTGTCGATCGCGATCTTAACGGCGACCAAGTCTTTTAAAGCAGCACGTACAGTCGCCTGCTTATCTGGTTCGACGATAAACAGCATAAAGCCACCACCACCCGCGCCCAGCAGCTTGCCACCAGATGCACCAGCACCCATTGCGGCTGCATAAATTTCATCAATTAACGGCGTGGTCAGTCCATCCGCCAATTCACGTTTCAACTGCCAGGATTGATCAAGAAGGGTACCTAAATCGCGGATTGGTCGCCCTGAATCCTGCAGAATGGCTTCGGCTTCATCGACCATTTCGCGCATTGCCATAAGTTGGGATTCGCGAGCGCTTAGGTTCGCAATTTTCTTTTCTGCCATCACGGGTGCCAAGCGCGAGAGTCCTGTGAAAACCAACAACAAATGTGATTGTAATTCTTGACGCCGTTCATTGCTGACAATGCAGGGCCGGACATCGAATTCACCTGACGGCAAAAAATCGATTCGGTTCAATCCACCATAAGCCGCCCAAATCTGATCTTGGATACCAACGGTTTCTTCGATTACCTTTTGTTCGATCCTAATGGCTTCTGATGCCAGTTCTTTTTTCGAAACAATGCGACCATTCAATGCCGATATCACGTTATATAACCCAACTGTGAAAGATGAACTGGAGCCCAAACCAGACCGGGCGGGCAAATCACCGTCATGATGGATTTCAAGGCCATCTTCGACTTTCATATCCGAAAACACACCGCGTACTGCAGGATGTTGAATCTCGTCGATTGTTTTTACGTTCTCGACTTTGGAATAAACAATCCGATGCTTATGCTCAAAAAACGGCGGCAAACGGCGCGCTGAGATATAACAGTACTTGTCCATGGCAAAGCCGAGAACTGCACCGCCATGCTTTTCAAACCAGGCGGGATAATCGGTTCCACCGCCGAATAACGACACCCGAAATGGTGTACGGCAAATAATCATGCATCCCCCTAGGATGAATTAGCAGCGCATATGAACGAGGCTGCTTGAGCCAAGCTTTCCGGCGTACCTATATCAATGAAAGGTACGTCACCAGCGTTAAATGCGGCAAGACAATCGGGCTGTTTTGCGAAAATATCACGCTCTAGAGATCGCCCATCACTGGCAGCGATCATATCCCATGCCGATTTTGAAAATGCATAAACACCCGCATTGATGAGGCCATGTCCAGCATCAGGTTGTTTTTCAAAAAAACCAGCTATTCTGCCGTTATCGGAGATTTCAATTTTACCATACCGCCCGGCATCCTCGACACGAACACAGAGTAACGTTCCAGCTGTTTCACTATGGGCCTGTGCGTTACAGAGCGCTGCCAAATCGGCGTCAATCCAACTGTCGCCATTCATCACCAACGCAACGTCAGTGTTCACTTGGTTTCTGACGAACCGCAACGCGCCTGCGGTTCCCATCGGCTCTGGTTCAATGACAGAAATGATTTCCATACCTGCGCGCGGGTGTTCATCGACATAAGTCACGATTTTATCGGCAAGATGGCCGAGGCTAAGGATTACACGACGTGCACCAAAGCCCTGTAGCCAATCTAAAAGAAGGTCGAGATATGTGAACTCGCCAACAGGGGCCAGCAGTTTCGGCGTATCGCCCAAAACAGCCTGAATTCTGATGCCTAAGCCACCAGCCAGCACCACAATATCGATATTGGATAGATCAGAAACGATGGACGAGCCGCTCACTCTGCGGCCTCTAAGTCCTCAACGATCCGGCGCTTTAGGCGATGTTCCGCCATTTCTTCGATGTGTTTGCGGGTTTCCCAACCAAACTGCTGTGTCACCGTGTCCAGATATCGCTTATCGGCAAAATACGTGTGGAATGCGTTGTCACGAAACCTGAGAACCTCGGCCGCAGAAACTTTTTCGGTCGGAAGTGGGGTACAGTCATAACTATGTTGTGAAAAGCCAGCCCATGTATCAGGCAACGGCCAGTCGTTATGAACCGCCATCGCATACAAAGGTGAACCTGGATATGCCATCGCAGAATAGAAATTCGCAAATTCGCAATTGAGCTCCAGAGACAAGTCCAGCGTCGCTTGCATGCTTTCCATGTCATCATCGGGCAGGCCAAAGATATAGTTGCCGATAACCTTGATCCCTGCACCTTGAATTTGGCGAACAATGTCGATGATATCTTGCTGATTAAAGGCTTTTTCTGCCCCATCACGCACGTGTTCGGAGCCAGATTCTATTCCCAGCGCCAACCATTGGAAACCAGCCTTACGTAGCTTTTCGAGCATGTGCGGCTTTACGGTATCGACACGCGCATAGGCCCAGATATTCAGGTCTGTGATACCGCGTTCGATAATACCGTCACAAACACCCATGACATGACGTTCGTTTAAGACAAACATCTCATCGATCATCTTAAACGTTTTCACACCATACGTTTCGCGCAGGTGTGCAATTTCCTCTACAACGGCCTCGGCCTTTCTCATCCGGTATCGATTAACATCAAACGGCGCATTGATGCAGCAGAATACGCACTTATAAGGACACCCCAACGATGTGTAGATCGATGCATAGGGCATCCGGTTTTCAAGCTCACCAAAGCATTGCCAATTGTGCGCGCGGTATTTCTCCATCGGCAACAAATCCCATACATTGCCATGAAGATCAGCATCCAGATCCTTGATTAAAGGCGGTGCAGGGTTCGCAGTAACGGCACCATCACGCATCCATACCAAGGCAGGAACCTCGGACAATTGCTCATCGGTGCCACCTGCATCAAGAGCATCCAATAATGCATTTACTGTGATCGGGCCTTCGCCTTTACAAACGAAATCAGCGCCTTCTTCGGCCAATGTGCGTTCTGGGAGCGCGGAAACATGTCCACCGACCATAATGATCGGAATATCTGAAGAAACCGCCTTAATCGCACGAACCGTTTCACCAGCAGCCGCCATTTGTTGGGTCGATGCCGATGGCTGATGGCCAAAAACGATCATGCCAACCAGTTTCGGGTTTAATTCTGCGATCCGCTCGGCAACGCGCTCGAACCCCATGTTCTCAGCTTCGGAGTCAATGATAATGATCTTCCGACCCTGATCACGAACGTAGCCACCGATCAATCGACACCAAAGAGGCGGCTCAATCGCAGTCAAATCCCCACCGAGTTGCTGATAAATCAACTCACGGCCACCGGGATTAACCAACACAAGATCAGGACGGTCAGTACTCATAATTTAAACGTTACCATACATACTGTTTTTGACCATCGTATAGCCCTTGATCAATTCACGAATGCCATCATCCAATGAATGCGCCGGCATGAACCCTGTGGCTTCGATTTTTTCGTTGGAAACGATGTAATCGCGCTTATCCGGATCTTCGCCAATTGGGGCTTCCATGAATACGAATTCCGGCACGTGTTCGCGAATTTTCTCGCACAATTCACGTTTGGATAAGTTCGCATCCGATAGGCCCACGTTATAAGGCTCGTTCTTCATTGTCTCAAAGTTTGCAAGGCCATGTAGGAACGCATTCGCCACATCGCGGATATGGATGTAGTTGCGTTTGAAATCAGCTTCGAACAAAACAACTGCGCGGTCATTCACAGCGCGGTAGACAAAATCGTTGACCAACAGGTCCAGGCGGAACCGCGGCGCCATGCCGAACACGGTTGCCAGGCGAAAGCTAATCGCGTTTCCACGTTCCAGCGCTGCTGCTTCAGCCTCAACCTTTGTCGTTCCATACAGGGAAATCGGCCGGAGCGGTGTTTCCTCGGTGCAGAATTTTCCTTTTTCACCAATGCCATAACCAGAGTTGGTGATAGGCATCAGGATACGCTGATCAGCAGACAGTTGTTTGGTCAGCATGATCACAGCATCACGATTGATCGTTACTGTGCCGATCTGATCGTTGTTACAAAGTGGCGCACCCACCAGCGCTGCCAGCGGGATCACAACATCGACATCTTTGATCAGCGATTTGATCAGCCCTTCGTCTCGGGCATCACCACGAACCACGTTAAAATCGGGGTTGGCACACACATGGGCGAGGGGATTTTGCTTGAACATGAAATTGTCCAGCACCGTCACCCGATATCCTGCATCCAGGAATGCGGGAACCATAATGGAACCCAAATATCCGGCGCCCCCGGTAACCAAGATGTGCTGTTTTTCTGCCATATTTTACTCTTTCTGTAGTCGAATTTCGTTGTGGGTCAGACGGGCTGGGCGGCTTCGTCTAGAACCTCGTATAGTTTCCGGAGTTGTGGTTCCAAATCATTTGCCTGATTGCCCACAAAGAAACCGTTATCATGTGCGATGAACGCATTTGCGATCTCGCCTACTGTTTCGTAATCATAATATTTCATCACGTCATGGCGCAGGATGCAGCCACCCGTGATGATCCGGTACCCAATATCCGCTGCGGCCAGTGCTTCGAACACTCGTTTGCGATCGATGTTGAGGGCAGGGTTCAGCACAATCGGAAAACAGAAACTAGAATGCACGCCGTTTTCGCGCTGAATGATAAAGCGCTCGTCATCACCCAATAATTCCGTGAACAACGCCAAATTTTTGCGGCGTTGTGTTGTCATTGCAGGCAATTTTTTGAGCTGCTGGCGACCAATCGCCCCCGACAATTCCATCGGACGCACATTGTAGCCTGGAACGATAAAGCGATATGCCTCAAAGAAATCATCGTCTCGACGTTCAAAAATAGGTGAATCTTTAGGTATATCTCGTGTCCAGCCATGGGCACGAAGCGTCTTCAACAGATGATACATTTCCAAGTCATCCGTGAGCACCATGCCGCCTTCCATGGTTGCGATATGGTGCGAAAAAAAGAAACTAAACGTATTCACATCCCCAAAGGTGCCGGCCTTTTTACCGTTCAATTCGGCATCCAGGCTCTCGCAGTTGTCTTCCATGAATACGAGGCCATGCTTGTCACAAAAAGCCCGCATCACGTCTAATTCGCAAGGGTTTCCCAAGATAGAAACCGCGACCAGCATTTTGGTATTGGGCGTCAGCGCGTCTTCAAGCTGCGATACATCCATGTTCAACGTATCAAGTTCGACATCGACGAGCTTGAGCTTCAGTCCATACTGCTGGAGCGGATGATAGGTGGTCGACCAGGAAACAGCAGGTACGATAACTTCATCGCCGCGCTTCAACGGGTTTTCTGCCTTAAAGAACTGTGCCGCGACGGCAATCAGGTTGGCACTTGATCCCGAATTGGTCATCACACCGTATTTCTTGTCATGATAGGCCGCAAATTCTTCTTCGAATGCAGCTACTTCCGGTCCCATGGTGAAGCGATCGCTATCGATCACACCTTGGATCGCGGCGAGTTCCTTATCATCCCAACTGGATGCGGCGAGTTCATAAAACATGGATTAGGTCTCCCCCTAGAATGGTCCGCGAAACTGCGTCTGATATGTCAATTCTGCACGTTCTGGATTTGGTGACCATGTCGGTGCATTGGGTTTCAATAATGTATGTGCTGCTTCGGCAATTGTAGCAGGGTTCGGATAATAGCCTTTTTCGAGCCATGGTGTCGTTGGGCATGTTGTCGGGGCATACCCCATGCGACGCACCTTGATGCTTGCCAGAGAGTCATCCTCGGCAATTCGGGCCGCAATCTCCGCGGATGTGCCGAAATCCACCCAACCATTATCTACAATGATCACATGTCCCGTGCGCCTGGCCGATGCCGCAATACTATCGAAATCCAATGGGCGAATAGTGACAGGATCGACGACTTCGGCATTGATACCAACGTCTGTCAGCAATTCGCAGGCGCGCAGACATTCAACAACCATGTTCGAAACACCGACCAGCGTGATGTCGCCATCTTCACCGTGGGTGCGCGCCTGGCCAAAGGGCAGGGCATAGCTTTGTTCTGGGACATACGCGTCCGTGAAGTACAACAAGCGGTGTTCCATAAAGATGATGGGGTTGTTGTCACGGATGGCCTGAATCAAACAGCCCTTCACATCATAAGCATTCGATGGTGCCACAACTTTCAACCCCGGCACGTGAGCGAACATCGAATGCAGGCCTTGTGAATGCTGGGCACCTTGGCCCCATGACTTGCCAATCATCGAACGCACGACAATCGGCACCTTATAGGCTCCGCCATACATGTAATGAGTTTTGGCTGCCATGTTCACTAACTGGTTCATGGCTAACATCATAAAGTCCATGCGAATGTGTACATGAACAGGGCGCATGCCCGTCATTGCAGCCCCGATGGCCACACCGGTCATAGCATCTTCGGACAATGGTGTCGTAAAGACACGCTCAGCACCGAATTTATCTACCAGCCCCATTGTCGAACCTTGGATGCCTTTGTGATCGTCTACGTCCAAGCCGAACACGAACACGCTAGGGTCGACATCCATTTCCTGCTCCAACGCCTCGCGAATGGCGTCAACGTAGCGCAAGACGCGCGTGCCGGGATCAATCTGCGTAGACATGATCATACAATTCTTCGATTTCGGGGATGGGGCTGTCTTCAGCGTACCGAACGGCCTCGTCGATCTCGATCGCAATCTCAGCATCGATAAGGTCACGAACATCGTCATTCAGCATAGTAGCTAAGCGTGCGACCTGATCGCGTTCTTCCCAGATTTTAGATTCCTGAGCATCACGATACCCCTGATCGAAATCTTCGTTGGGACCTACGTGTTCGCGGAACCGATAGGCCTGGTATTCGATAAAGATTGGTCCTTCGTGTGCACCACTGCGTAATCGCTGCACTGCAGACGATGCAATATCATGCAGTTCCAGCACGTCGTCATCTTTAATCAAATGTGTTTCGATCCCGTATGTGGCGACGCGCTCGCAAAGGCGGTCCGTGGCCCACCGTTTGGCAATCGGTTCGTGGATCGCATAAAAATTATTTTCGCAGATGAAAAGCATCGGCAGCTTTTTAAGCGCCGCAAAGTTTAGGCTCTCGGAGAACGAGCCTTCTTCTGTCGCCCCATCACCAAAAAATACTGCGACGATCTGCCCAGAATTCCGCATTTTAGCGCTGAGGGCTGCACCTGTTGCAATTGGCACGTTGGTGCCGACGACAGCAGATGCGCCCAATACATTGTGCTCGGGGCTTACCAAATGCATCGAGCCACCTTTGCCGCGCGCAGCACCGCCGGTCTTGCCGTACATTTCAGCCAGCATTCCTTTGCCGCTGCCGCCCTTAGCTAGATAAAGCGCGTGGCCGCGATAGGTGCCACTGACGATATCTTCAGCATTCAAAACATCGCATACAGCAACGCTGGCTGCTTCTTGTCCAATGGACAGATGAACCGGACTTTTGATTTTGTCCGTAGGATAAATCTCGGCGACGCGCTCTTCGATCCGACGGACAAATGCCAGACCGCGATACAGACGTTCAATAATTTCGTTGTTTGGCGACAATTGATAAACTACCGATACCAAGGAACAAAGACGTTAACTGCCGTATAACCCAATGAAAACGCCACGTCACGCCTTCAGTCCAAGATCACATCCTCGAACTGCTCACCGTTCCAGCGAACCAACCAAAAACCATCGTAACTGGCAATCTTACGACCAAAGAATTCATGCACAGCGATTGCGACACCTGGATGGAAAACCCGCCCACTTTTTGGATCTAATGCGATGTCATTAGCAGCATTTTCTTGAACGAACGCGGAGTCTAATTCATCCATTTGAAGTTCCAAATCATCTCCCGAAAGAAACCCGCCAACCTTCAGCAAACGAGAAGATTCGATCAGATCACGCCGGACGGATTCGGGGGCGTGATCGCCATCAATGTAAATAAAGGGCACCTCTAAAAATA
>DGNZ01000267.1 GCA_002389175.1 Rhodospirillaceae bacterium UBA4479
GGTTTGATCGGGTTGTTGAACCAGGGTTCCGCCCACCCACTGCGAATGCAACTGCGCACAGTCTTTTCGCTAACTTTTTGTCCAATCCGATCAAACAGCGGCAACTTACCACCTGCCTGTTCAAGACCGCGCTGCAACCAACGTATCTGTATTGTACTGGGCTGTCCTGCCGATCCGCTTTTGTCTTTTGCAGAATCTTCCGAAACAGCATCGACATTATCGTCGACCTTTATTTCCCCGTCGTTCATCTCTACCGCCCCATTGTCACGCCGATCTTTGCAACGCATTTATTTTTAATTAGTACATATGGTACGTTACTTTTCCGCTCTGCGGAAGATGGAGAAGTCAGATGCCCAAACAACCCGCAAATGAAGCGGTGACGCTATACGTAACCGTGCAAAATAAAGAAGAGGGCATTCGTATTGGTCATGCCCTGGTCGAAGCAAAGTTGGCTGCCTGCGCCAATGTCATGGATAACGTCACATCTGTTTTTTCATGGCAGGGCGAAACTCAACAAGAAACAGAAGCCATCGTGTTTGCAAAAACCATGACGGAATTGATCGATGATGCGACCAAAGTGATCATCACACATCATTCCTACGACTGCCCATGTGTCGTGGCTTTGCCCATTATTGGCGGCAATTCAGAATTCATTGATTGGATTAAGTCTGAGACAGTGTCGTAAAGCGTTATTAAACGCCGATTTGTTTCACAATCATACGCGCTGCATCAGCAGAATTGATGCCACCCGCAAATCCAGCTTGGATGGCCTGTGATAAGGGCTTCAGCAATTTTACCTGTTGCGGATCAGGTGCTGAACCGGGTGGAATTTCGCTGAGGCGCTTGGACACAGTGATTAAGGCTGCACAGAGTTCCTGAACGTGACTGTATTTACTGCCTTCCAATTGCGAGACCACCTGCATATTTAAATCAATCAGCATGTTCAATCCGCCAATGGCAGATTGCGTGATTTGCGGTTTATCTAGCATCGGCGTTAACCGACCGACCAACGCCGCAATTTCGGGCCCTTGGTTTTCAAGCTTACGTTACTCAACCGACTGCATCGCATCTTCAATCATGCGTTCGATTTCCATGAAGCTTGCTTTGCCGCCCGTCGCCTTAACGTACAGTGGGTTTGGTGGATCAACACTACGCGACGTATCATCGCCTTTACGTGCGGGGCCCAAATACTTTTCAGTCACGATAAAGGGGCGGCGCTTATGAATTTGTTTGTGCATCCGCTGTAACAGGCCTTTTGTTGATATCGGTTTCATGACGACATCGTCGGGCCCTGCATTCATCAAAGCGGTAATCGTTTCAGGCGTTGTTTGCCCCAACATGACAATGACTGGCACAAACGGGTTATGCCCCAGTTTACTGTTACGGATGTCTCTTAGGATATCCGTAAGCTTGCCATCCGGGAAATCGACACCGGTAATGATTAGATCAGGCATCCCGCTGGTCAGCACATCACGAATCTTCGCAAGTTCGGTACCCAGGGTCACATTACTGAAACCGTTATTGGATAGAATAGTGCGCACGCCGTTTCGTGATCCCAGATCTGAATCGACCAGCAGGATTTCGACTTCACTAAACGTATATTTGGGTTGCATGCGTTGCACACCCCCTGAGCGCATGTCCGCGTTAATCCGAGAGAACTCGGCCATTAAAATGTAACTGATCGACCGTCAGGGTCAACGAATGAACAACAACAGGCCGTTTTAGTCGATACGTTGCACCAAAACAGTAGCATCCGCCGCGATGCCTTCACCACGCCCCGTGAATCCAAGTTTTTCTGTTGTTGTCGCTTTGACCGAGACAAAATCGGCGCTTACACCCACAGTTTCTGCGATTTTAGCCCGTATTGCATCACGGTGCGGTCCAACCTTTGGATGTTCACAAATGACTGTCAGATCGATATTGCCAAGCGCGTATCCTGCGTCTGACATCAACGCACATGCATGGGCAAGGAACTGGTCCGATGATGCACCGCGCCAACATTCATCGCTGGGCGGGAAGTGACTGCCGATATCGCCCTGTGCAATGGCGCCCAAAATCGCATCCGTAATAGCATGCAGGGCAACGTCGGCGTCAGAATGACCCATCAGAGAAACGTCACTGGGGATCGATATCCCCCCTAAAATGATCTCGGTCCCAGGCTGAGTGCGGTGCACATCGTAGCCACTGCCAACACGGAACATCGGTTTGTCGGATTTCGGTTCAGATGGCTCTGTTGGATTCATGATCATCTCCAAACGTACAAGATCTTCTGGGCTGGTGACTTTGATGTTATTCTCGTCGCCTTGAATAATGCGTACTGAATGCCCCGCGGCCTCCATAACAGCAGCGTCGTCGGTCAGTGCCCGCCCCATCGCCTCAACATGCGCCACAGACAAATCCGTATAGCGAAAGCCCTGCGGTGTTTGCGCACGCCACAGGTTCTCTCGGTTCACAGTATCGATCACGGTGCCGTCGCTGTCGGTGCGTTTTAGGGTATCAACCACGGGTATCGCAGGAATAACAGCGGATGATGTCTCAAGTGCTGCCAGAATGCGATCCAACATACCAAAGCTCACCATGGGCCTTGCGCCATCATGGATCAGGACGTGGTCGGGTTGCATCTCAACCAACGCAGCCAAGCCGTTGCGAACGGAATCTTGCCGCTCGTCGCTACCTTCCACGGCGGGGGCATATACCAAGCCATCAAGCGCTGCTGTCAGATCATCCAGATCGGTCATGCGAATGACGGGCTGCACGATATCGATTCCAGGATGATCATTAAAAGCTTGAACGCAGTGTCGGATAACAGGCGCACCATTTAGCACAAGGTATTGCTTTGGGACTTCAGACCCAAAGCGCTTACCACTGCCCGCAGCAACAACAATTACGGCTGTTCCGCCCATATTCAAAAATTTCCCGTCTTGAATTTCATCTTGTGGAGAGAATTACCCCCGAACGCAGGCACTGCCAAGGTTATCGTCCAAATTATCACCATAGTTATATAGACAAAAAGAGGGTTCACTGTTCGCCAAACTCCCCTTGCCAAATCTTCAAGTCAGCGCGATGGTGCGGCCATGTCGACAAGCTTTGTCCTAGGTATCATCGTGATTGCGGCCGTGGTGCCGGCGTTCCTTTATGGTTTGCGCCGACGCCCAGGCATGGACAGCACGTTTTGGATGGTTGTTGGCATGTCGTGTATCGGCCCTGCATACGCCGTGTTCGCGCGCTCTCACGGCGAATGGCAGATCGACTTCGCAACCTCAATATGGGTCACAATCGCCGCGACGGCAGGCTTGTTCTTGATGTTCTCAACCTTTGTGCGTGAAGCCTGGCGTCTGATCACGTTATTCGCAGGTTATATGCTGATTCTAGCGCTCATCGGATTTGTCTGGCAGCATACGCCACCAGTATCGATGGTCAGTGATGGTGATAATCAGTGGTTGTTCCTGCATATCGGTTTTGCCGTTGTCACCTATTCGCTAGTAACACTCGGCGCAGTCGCTGGTCTGGCGGCGTTTATCCAGGAGCGCGCACTTAAAAACAAAACAAAGCCGCTTCTTGAGGGCAGACTACCGGCGATTACAGATTGTGACCGTCTGGTGACCGTTTTCTTGACGGTTGGCGAGATTATATTGGGGCTTGGCGTCATGAGCGGTATTGCTCTCAATATCGCAAACGGACTTAATCCACTCGAACTTGATCACAAAACGATCTTCACCGTCGGTGCGTTTCTGATCATTGGCGGTCTTCTGATCACGCAGGCGCGGTATGGGCTGCGGGGGCGACGGGCTGCACGAATGGTCTTATTGGCCTATTTATTACTCACTTTGGCCTATCCTGGGGTCAAATTCGTGACCAGCGTTTTGCTCGCTTAAGCCTTATTCACGCCAAAAGTCGTTGCATATCTAGCACAATTGCCTAATTTGTGGGCAATTCGTGAGAGAACCAAGAGGCACCGGCGTGATATCCTTGAAACCAATCAAAATAGGCCCCGTCAGCTTAGATGGGCAAGTTGTCTTAGCGCCCATGTCTGGCGTTACTGATATGCCATTTCGACGCCTGGTAAAGCGTTGGGGCGTAGGCTTGGTTGTTTCTGAGATGATTGCTTCTAAGGCAATGGTGTACGCCGCACGGAAAACCATGAAAATGGCGTCTCATTGCGCCGAAGAGCATCCTATGTCTGTGCAATTGGCAGGATGCGATCCTGATATCATGGCCGAAGCTGCCAAGCTCAACGAAGCAACTGGCGCGAGCTTAATCGATATCAATATGGGTTGCCCGGTTAAAAAGGTCACCAATGGCGACGCCGGGTCTGCTTTGATGCGTGATCTTGTGCACGCAGGCAAACTGTTGGAAGCAACCGTCAAGGCGGTCAGCATCCCGGTCACCTTGAAGATGCGCACGGGTTGGGATGACAACACCCGTAACGCGCCTGAATTGGCGCGCATCGCCGAAGAAAGTGGCATCCAGGCACTTGCCGTTCATGGCCGAACCCGTTGCCAGTTCTATAAAGGGCATTCGGATTGGGAATATATTCGCAACGTCAAAGAGGCTGTTAGCCTGCCCGTATTCTGTAATGGCGACATCAATACCCTGGAAGACGCCAAAAATGCACTGGAACAGTCGGGCGCTGATGGATGTTTGATTGGTCGGGGCACATACGGACGCCCGTGGTTCCCAGCCCAGGTTCAGCATTATTTGGACACTGGCGGCGCATTACCTGATCCAGAACTTGAAGACCAATTGCAAACGGTCCTGACGCATTATGAAGATATCCTTGAACACTATGGGATTGAGCCAGGTCTCCGCATCGCGCGAAAGCATATTGGCTGGTATTCTAAAGGCTTACGCGACTCCGCTGATTTTAGATCTCAAGTCAATAAGATGACGGATCATCACGAAGTCATGCGTACCATCAAAGATTTCTATGCTGCGGCCCTCGACCAAATGGCAGCATAGAGTATGCGTCAAGATGGAACTGCCATTCAGCCTTTAGATCAAACTGCTGAAATCAAAGCAGACTCCGTTCTGAATGCATTGGCCAGTTCCGTCCTGGTGCTTGATTCTGAAAACCGCATTTGCCGGGTCAATCAGGCCGCTGAACAGCTCTTACGGGGTAGTTCTTCTTACCTGTGTAGCAAAACAATTAATGATCTTTTGCCACCGGGCAGTCCTGTTCTCGGGCTCATTGATCAGGCACGGCGCTTTGGCAGCATCGTTGCTGAATACGACGTCACCCTGGAAACCCCTCGGATCGGCAGCCATTCCGTCGATGTGCAGGCGTCATCAATCGCCGAAGAACCGGGCGCGGTAGCCGTCGTCATCCAACTCCGTTCCATAGCAGAGAAGATCAATAATCAGCTCAATCACATGGGCGCTGCGCGCTCTGTCACCGGTATGGCTGCGATGTTGGCGCACGAAGTCAAAAACCCACTATCCGGTATTCGTGGTGCAGCTCAGTTGTTGGACTCGTCACTGAACGAAGAAGACCAAAAACTGACCAAGTTGATCCGAGACGAGGCCGACCGGATCGTCGGGTTGGTGGATCGCATGGAAGTATTCTCGGATCGTGCCCCCTTAGAACGCGAAGCTGTTAACATCCACATGGTGCTGGACCGGGTGCAACGCCTGGCAGAAGCAGGTTTTGGGCGGCACGTCCGATTTCACAATGCATTTGATCCTTCATTGCCACCTGTTCTCGGCAATCACGACCAGTTGGTGCAAGTGTTCTTGAACTTGGTCAAAAATGCATCCGAAGCTGTCGGTGGTGTGGGCGGTGAAATTACGATTGGCACAGCCTATAGCCAAGGCGTGCGCTTTGCATTGCCGGGTGTAAAAACCCGCGTACACCTACCGCTAACCGTCTGGATCAAGGATAATGGCCCCGGCATTCCAGAGGACATGAAGCGCTATCTTTTTGACGCTTTCGTGACATCAAAACCCAATGGCAGCGGCTTGGGATTGGCGCTCGTCGCAAAGATTATTGGCGATCATGGCGGGGTTATTGAATTCGACAGTATTCCAGGGCGTACCACGTTTCGTGTGATGCTGCCGATGTTTAAGGAAGACACCACAGATGAGTGAAAGTGCTACAATTCTCGTTGCCGATGATGACGAAGGAATTCGAATGGTCGTCACTCAAGCCCTTACGCGTGCGGGCTTTGATGTTCGTAGCACCGGTAACGCATCAACATTGTGGCAATGGGTTGAAGAGGGCGAAGGTGACCTGGTCATCACCGATGTCGTGATGCCTGACGAAAATGGCCTGGATTTGGTGCCTAAGATACGTCGCATCCGGCCCAATCTACGTGTCGTCGTGATGAGCGCGCAAAACACGCTCCTGACAGCGGTAAAAGCAACTGAACGTGGCGCATTCGAATATTTGCCTAAGCCTTTTGATCTGGCAGAACTTGTCTCTATCGTGAAACGTGGGTTGGACACTCGATCGCATTCATCGCTGTCATCAGAACATGAATCCGAAGACGTCGAAGAAGCGTTACCGTTGATTGGGCGTTCTCAGGCGATGCAAGAAATTTACCGGACGCTTGCACGTCTCATGCCCACCGATTTAACCGTCATGATTACGGGTGAGTCTGGGACGGGTAAGGAACTCGTCGCCCGCGCACTGCACGATTACGGTAAACGCAAATCAAAACCATTTGTCGCCGTCAACGTCGCTGCAATCCCGCGCGAGTTAATCGAGAGCGAACTTTTCGGCCACGAAAAAGGCTCGTTTACGGGGGCCGTTAGTCGAAGTATCGGACGGTTTGAACAAGCCAACGGCGGCACTTTGTTCCTAGACGAGATCGGCGATATGCCGATGGAGGCGCAGACCCGATTGCTACGCGTATTGCAAGAGGGTGAATACACGTCTGTTGGTGGCCGTTCACCGATCCGTGCCGACACGCGGGTCATTGC
>DGNZ01000297.1 GCA_002389175.1 Rhodospirillaceae bacterium UBA4479
GGTGCACTGAATGCCAGTGCGGCGGCGAAGACGAGGCTCGTCGTTGCTAAAAATTTATTGCGCATTTGGTTCCTCCCTAGAGACATGAAGCGCTTATGATCCGTTCTTTTGTTTGAACTCTGCGAGCCATCTCTGAACGGGACAAGATGGACCGGTACACATACCCATGACCGGCCGGTTCGGTTCCATGATTGCACAGATACCGAATCCAGCCAGCCAAGAATTTTTCAGGACAATGTCACTTTTGTCCCACTATTTGATCGCGAGCGGGTTGACCGGAGAGCCAACGGCTCCCGTGATCGGCAGTGCCGGGGCCACGAACATGAATTCGTAGACCTTGTCTTCGGCACAATCGTCCGCGATGTCCTTGAGATAGAAGATCTCTCCCATGGTCAGGCCGAGGATCGGAATGGCGATCCAGTGCCAGGGCTGGTTGATGTTTTCATCGGTCTCGCACGGGCGAACTTCATTGCCCCACGTGTCAGATGCATAACCGGCGATTTCTTTTTCGAAGATCCAGTCGAGGGTCTCGAAGGCCATGCCTGCGGCATCGCCACCGGCATATCCGTCCCAGCTGCCGTCGTTCAGGCAACGCTCCATCATGCCGGTGCGCAGAACGACATAATCGCCCTTGCGCACTTCGACGCCCTGATCTTCGCAGGCTTCGTCGAGATCCTTGCAGGTGATGGGATAGCCGTCTTCAAGGCAATCCACGCCCTTGACCCGGGCGATGTCGAGGAACACGCCGCGTCCGGTCATCTTGTCCTTGGTCTTCTCAATGCCGGCTTTCTGAGCGCCAGCCGATGTGACTTCGCGGCACTCGTAACCGTTCCACATGTGGTCCCAATAGAAGACATGGCCGAGACCATCCCACTGGGTGCCGCACTGGAGCGGCATCATGACCAGATCATCCGCCCCGCGAATGCCGCGGCTGTCGAGTGTGCCGGCCCAGGCGTCAGTGCCCGTGCGGGTCATCATGTGAATCGGGTTAAACCGGCCCATAGCGGGGTAAGGGGTCTTGGCGCCCTGCGGTCCGAACTGATCGTAGTTCAGCCCCATGGACATGACCTTACCCTTTTTGACCAAACTGGCGGCGTTAACAACGTCGGCCTCGGTGGTGTAGTTGAGCGTGCCGATCTCATCATCGGGACCCCATTTGCCCCAGTTTTTGCACTTTTCAGCGGTGGCACGAAGATGGGCGAGGTCAAACATCTTTTCGTCGTAACGGCGTGGCATTGTAATCCTCCCTTATTGGGTATTTGGGTGACAATTCGATATGTTTTGTTTTTGCGTGTAACTCTGTACCATCCCTGCGCAAGTGCGAGAAGAGCCAATTTAGAGGTTTAAATATGAGTGAAGATCAAGCGACCATTCCTCAAACCCCGTCGATGCGACTCGATGGGAAAACCGCCGTTATTACCGGTGCTGGCCGAGGTTTGGGCCTGGGTTGCGCCCAGGCTTTAGCGGGTGCTGGCGCGCATACAATTTTGGTGAGCCGAACACGGGATGAACTTGAACAAGCCTGCCAACTGATCCGAGATGCTGGCGGAAAAGCAGAACCGCTGGTTTGTGATGTGACGTCAGCTGAGCAAGTTACCGAGCAGATTGGCGGGCTCGAGCGCATTGATATTCTGGTGAATAATGCAGGAACAAATATTCCCGAGCCGTTTTTGGACGTATCGGAAGAAAACCTCGATCATGTGATTGGGCTGAATCTTAAAGGCATGTTTCTGACCGCCCAGGCGGCCGCTCGGCGTATGGTTGAGCATGGGGCAGGTTCGATTATCAATATTTCTTCGCAGATGGGCCATGTCGGGTCGCCAAACCGAACAGTTTATTGTTTAACCAAGCATGGCGTTGAAGGTATGACGAAAGCGATGGCCGTCGAATTGGCACCGCAGCAGATTCGCGTTAATTCGTTAAGTCCGACATTTATTCGAACGCCATTAACAGAAACATTTTTTGCGAACGAAGATTTTTTGAATTGGACGCTCGATCAAATCCCATTGGGCCGAATTGGTAACATCGAAGACATAATGGGTGCTGTTGTATTCCTTGCATCGCCTGCGGCCGCTTTAATTACTGGCACAAGTCTGCTGGTTGATGGCGGTTGGACTGCAAAATAAGCAACTAAAACAAATGCACAAAATTTAGTGCTTTAGAGTCGCTGTAACAGACGATTGAATGCAAATAATTATTTATAAAAATGTTTGACAATAAACTACTAATGGTTGTTTCCCGTTCCGAATAAAATAGTATTGCAGTGGGTTATCATAGTCGGTAATTTGCCTCGCTAAATAAAAATGCTCTTTAAAGTAGCAACGTGTTGGGGACGGGGAATGATTAGTGCACTAATTAGTCGCAATGTAACAATTCGCAAAAGTCGAACGAGTCTTCGGTTGGAGCAACAAGTTTGGGATTCACTCGATGAGATTTGTCGGCGTGAAAATCTAACACTGCATTTGCTTTGCAGTTACATTGAATCGCTTAGATCTAAGTCTAGTCGAACATCAGCAGTGTGAACATTTGCGCTGATTTATTTTCGGGAAGCGGCGACTGAGCAAGGTCACGCAAAGGCCGTCCATGGAAAACTCTCTGAGAAGATCAACGAGAGTTAAGCCTTAGATTAAATTTAATTTTTTATGTCGATTGGGGGGCTTGGTAGAACTCGGGCCATTCGCGCTCGACAACAGGACCGTCGCTGGCAAATGCATGGCAGGTGTCGAGCAGGGCCGGTTTTTGATTAGGATTGCTGCTCACTTTGCGCTTGGCTTTTGCCGCGGAGACCGTATGAAAGGCGGCGACAGCCATAGG
>DGNZ01000022.1 GCA_002389175.1 Rhodospirillaceae bacterium UBA4479
GTTCCGCCACGACCGCACTGCGCGTGGAAGTAACAGGTCATCGCATAGCGGTCAAGGATCGTATTCACCCGAATTACGCCCTAAAAATGCGCACCTTATACGCCGTGATTTAGCGCGCAAAGCCCGCTTTCAAGCCATTAAAGCTGATGCGTCTTGCGAGGCGCATCATCGTCCCCCATAAATTACATATGGATACCCAATTATCAGATGATCTGGGCGAGATTGAATGGCGGATCAGCGACCAACCTGTCGCCTATCCCGACGCCTTGCAGGTCATGGAACAACGGGTTGCCGATATTCGCAGTGGCACGGCACCTGAAATGGTGTGGTTGTTGGAACACCCCTCGCTATATACCGCAGGCACCAGTGCCACCGATGAAGAGCTGTTGGACCGTAACAGATTCCCCGTTTATGAAACCGGGCGCGGCGGTCGTTATACGTATCATGGCCCTGGGCAGCGCGTGGCGTATGTTATGCTTGATCTGAAAAAGCGCGGCGGCGATGTCCGGAAATATGTGTGTAATCTTGAAGAATGGGTCATCCGCACGTTGGCCGATTTCAATGTGATCGGCGAACGCCGCGACGGTCGTGTCGGCATATGGGTGCGCCGGGGTGCGCCTGCCAACCCCGCATCACGCGAAGATAAAATTGGCGCCATCGGGGTTCGCATTCGCCGCTGGGTGACGTTCCATGGCATTGCCATCAACGTTGACCCCGAGCTAGAGCATTTTTCCGGCATCGTGCCCTGCGGAATCGAAGAGCACGGCGTGACATCGCTTTGGGATTTGGGTGTGACGGCCACCAGCTATGATGTCGATAGCGCCCTTCGCGCACGTTTCGACGACGTCTTTAACAGCCGAGATAAAGATGATGGCTGACCAGAAAACATCTTCAAACGGTTCTATAGACAACACGGATATTGTCGAGGCCCTCGATAAAGCTGTCGATGGGTTGATTGCATGGATCATGGATTGGCATGCCCCTGTTGTGACTGGAAATCGTCTTACAGAGCTGGGGGAACAACAGCGTAGCTTGCTCCATTTGAAATCATTTCAAGCGTGGTTCAAAGCCAACGACGATGATGCCGTCATCAACCAGCCTACCGTGCGTGCCCTTTTTGATTTGAGCGTTGCCATCGAAGAACAGGCATCAGCTTTATCAAAAAGCGGCGGGCATACAACGGATAGTGAATACCGTGAGTTGCTGAAAAACGTGCAGGCATTTATATCTCAAGCACGCCGATTAGAGCGTGCATTCGCCGCCGCATCATCCGACTTGGATACATTGACGGGTATACAAAACCGCCTTGCGATGCGCCGCGCACTGGAACGACGCCATGATCGCATGGAACGAACCGACGCCCGCGCGACCATCGCCCTTGCCGACCTGGATCATTTCAAAATCGTCAACGATACATATGGGCATCATGCGGGCGACCAGGTTTTGAGCGTGGTGGCCGCACGGATGCTCGATGGGATCAGATCCTATGACCAACTGTTCCGATATGGCGGTGAAGAGTTTCTGGTTTTACTCGATGACGCCGAGCCAGAAACCACACGAGTGATTTTGGAACGGCTGAGAATGAGTTTAGAAGAAGCGCCCATTAAACTTAACGATGGCATCGAGATCACCCTGACGGCATCGTTTGGTGCCGCAGAAATCAACAAGAACGAAACCATTGAAAAGACTATAGAGCGTGCAGATGCTGCGCTTTATCGTGCCAAAGAAGCGGGCCGCAATCGGGTCATCCTGGATGACGAAAAAGAATAAGCGGACTTACGAACGTTTGCGTAAAATATGAATGCCAATGAACGTCATGACTGCGGCGGCGTCTTGATTGAGGACCGTGTACTGAACGCGGGCCATCCCCTGACCTGGCTTTGACTTAGACGGTTTTTGTTCAAGAACTTCGCCCGATACCCGCAACGTATCGCCGGGACGCACAGGCATCAGCCATCGCAATTCATCCATCCCAGGCGAGCCCATGGATGCAGCATCCAGATAACCCGTCGCATGCATCAACCGGAACGCAGCGACAAGTGTTTGGAATCCACTGGAAATCAATCCGCCAAACGGTCCTGCCTCGGCAGCCGGGATATCGATGTGAAAAGGTTGAGGGTCCCAGGCCAACGCGAAATCCAAAATTTGCGTTTCCGACAGCGTCATCCCGCCGCTTTCAAACACGCGGCCTTCAGTGAAGTCGTCAAAATATACGTCTGAATATGATCCCATGGTGAACTTCCCCCTTTTAAATCGTTGGTCGCTTCTCGAAGCCATTAAAATCCTGATGATCGATTTTTGACACATCAATGCTATCGACACGGGCCAACGGCGGGCCTTTGCGGCACCGCTTGATCATCTCATTTACATTATTGTGGGAACCAGCAAATACGGCTTCGACCGAGCCATCACCCCGGTTCCTGACCCAACCCCGAATACCAATGGCGTGTGCCTGTTGCGCCGTCCAACCGCGAAACCAGACACCCTGGACACGGCCCGTAATCGTGATGTGAACACAGTCTTCATCCAACGCTTGATTACTCAAACGTCATGATCACCTGATCAACGGTCAAGCTATCACCTGG
>DGNZ01000174.1 GCA_002389175.1 Rhodospirillaceae bacterium UBA4479
TCGTTTTGTCTGACAGTACCTCTCCCACCCCTTTAGGCCAGACGATCCGCACAGGGGCTTTCATCCATCTGCGCGATAAGGTGATGTGCAAGACGGTTGGTCAGATGCGCCCGTGTGTCTTGATGATCGGCCGTGTCCCACAGATTGTCCGTTTCGTTGGGATCAGCTTTCAAATCATAAAGCTCTCCCCAATCCTGATCTCGATAAATTGTTAGCCTCCACTCAGCCGTCACCAAAGATCGAACCCGCGCAGGTTCTTCAAACCCCAAACGCTTGCCGCCATCGTTGTACTCGATCAAGGCTTCATGGCGCAGCCCGTCTTGTGCTTTAATAGCGGGTAGAAAGCTTTGACCCTGATTTCCATTGAACGGCTTAAGCCCCGCACGGTCAAGAATGGTCGCGGCCAGATCAACGGTCGAACACAATGCGTCAGAGCGGGTCTGGCGCCGTGCATCAGGATCCGACCAGATAAACGGCACCCGCGTGATACTTCGAAAAGGTAACGCACCTTTAAGCAACATATTGTAATCACCCATATAATCTCCATGATCAGCATTGTAACAGATGACCGTGTTGTCTAATTGCCCCGAAGCCTCGAGTGCCGCGATAATGTCACCCACCGCGTCATCAATGAACGCCATCATGCCCGCGGTTAGCGCCATAGCCTCTTTGATCTGCTGATCGTCCAGCATCATCGCGGTTTGCGGCGTCGTTTGCCCCCCGTCGCCTTTCCAGTTTTTATGTAGCCACTGCATAGGTGGCGTTGGGTTTTTGTGGGCGTCATAAGGCAGTGACACCTCGAAATCGTTGGGGTTGTACATGTCCCAATATTTGCCGGGTGGATTGAACGGGTGATGCGGATCGGGAAAACTAACGAAGGTAAAGAACGGCGCATTCTCATCGGCGCACGACGTGATATAATCAATCGCACGATCGCGAATGTAGGCTGTTGGATACAAGTCCTCGGGGATCGGAGTGCGGTAAGCTTGCGGGCAGGAATAGTCGTGCGCCAGCTGGTTTTCGGGGTCATGTAAGGCCTTCCAATCAGGCGCATTCTCTTTGAACCATTGGCCATAATGCCCGCCACATTGATCCCCATGCGAGGTCACCATGTCAACATGTTGATAGCCGTAATAGGGTAATTTGATGTCATATCGCGTGGCGCCCTGATAATTAGCGGGCTCTTCCTCATAGTCTTTGACACGTTCGACCTGCCACGCCTCTGGCATCTCGCCGATCTCCTCAGCGGTTTTGCCCATGGGGGCCATGGCGGTAAAGGGCTGTAGATGGCTCTTGCCGATGGCCGCCGTGTGATAGCCCGCGTCGGCCAGAACATTGACGAAAGTGTTGGTGTTTGTTGGCAAGGTACATCCGTTATAACGAAGCCCATGCAGGCTGGGATAGCGCCCCGTCAAAAGCGATGCGCGGTTTGGCATACAAACCGGTGACGCCACGTGGAAATTCTCAAACACTGTGCCGCGCGCCGCGATCGAGTCGATGTTTGGCGTTTTCAACACGGGGTGGCCGTAACAGCCCAACCAATCCGCCCGTTGCTGGTCAGTGATGATGAACAGAAAATTTGGACGCTTTGTCATAGGTCTATGTCGCCTTTACATCAGAGTGTTACCATTGGTTAGGATGCTGCCTTTTGCTGCTGGCGCGCACCCATATGATGCCACACCAACAGTACGGCTGTGAATGCCAATGCGCCAAATTGGACCATTTCAGGTCGCATAAGGATCGCAACCGCTGCGCCAAGGCGGATCAAAATCCATAGGAAAGACAAACGTGCTGCATCAAATCCAGCCAGCGCACTTGCAACGAGATAAAGCGCCAGCATCAGCCGCGCAATAAGCCACACTAGCGACCCGAACGAGACACCGTTTTCATAGCCCGCCAAAGGTGCACCGGTGGGGCTTGCGGGGTCAATCAGTGCCTGATCAATCAGTAGCATTTCTGGGTAGAAGGCAAAGATAAAGGGAATAGCAAACATGACGATTCCTGATCGCATGGCGCTGAATCCTGTTGCCATTGGGTCCGCTTTAGTGATGGTCGATGCCGCGAACGCGGCCATTGCGACAGGTGGTGTGATCGCCGACGCGATGGCGAAATAGAAAATGAACATATGTGCCGTGAATGTCGCAATGCCCAATCCGATCAACAACGGCCCCATAAGCAGCGCCACGTTCAAATATGCAGGGACAGCTGGCATTCCCATCCCGAGAAGAATGGCTAGAAGCATTGTAATAACAAGGGCAATGAATTGAACTAGAACGGATCCGCCATCTCCTAGATTCAACGACAAAAGTAGTTTCAGAACGTCGATTGCCACGAATTTGGAAAGCCCTGTGAAATTCAAACAAACGTCGATCACAGTGACAGCTAGCAACATCAGATAAAGTGTCGAGATCGTGATTCCTGCTTCAGCAAGGGCATCAAGCAGCATCCGCGGTTTGGCCCGAAATGCTCTGTCCAAAAATAGTAGCACCAACACCAATGCTGCAGCCCACCATCCTGTGGCACCCGCATCCCCGGCTGCATTCTGAAATATCTGTAATACCCACGGCAGCGATGTTGCAATGCAGCGATCACCATTCATCATGACTTCTGCCCCCAACATCCAGCCAATTGGACCACAACCAACCTCGTCTTTTGGGGTCAAAAGCAAGAACAGGATCAACAAAATGGGAAGGAATATTTGACAAAGATGAAGGATGTCTTCTTTGGTTATCAGCATGTCTTCGGTCAAATCACCAACGGCCGTGATACCCTGTTTACACGACTGAAAACTAGCGCTGAGAAATAGGCAGACAAAATAAGCAATTGCAGGCAGGATCGCTGCGATGATGATGTCGCGATATGGCACGGCTGTCATCGCCGCCAGAATAAAGGCGGCGACGCCCATCACAGGCGGCATGATCGAACCGCCAGACGATGCCGCAGCCTCCATGCCACCGGCAAAGACTTTGGAGAAACCACGCCTGACCATCATCGGGATAGTCAGAACACCTGTCGACAAGACGTTGACCACGGGTCCGCCCGTAATCGTGCCGAACATGGCCGAACTGACAATGGCGGCGTGCGCAGGGCCACCACGTAGGCGACGTGTCCAGCGAAAGGCCAGCCTGATCAAGGTTTGCCCGCCCGCTGACTTCCCGAACAGCGCGCCTAGGATAATATAAGGAAAGACCATGTTCATGATGACATTCATGAACCGCCCCAACATGCCCGAGGCGGTATTGACCAAGGCGTCATGTACGTTTGGAATTCCATCCAAGAATGTGCGCGGCTCACCACCCATTTTCGTCACAAAATATTTATTGACGTCGTCGGGGCCGTAGAAATACCAAACCATCACAGTGCCGATGGTATAAAGTGCTACGGCGATCGAAACAGCAACCAGTGGCAAACCCCAGACTTTAATGTTATAACCCAAAAATATTAGTATCGAGATCCCCATGATGGCCACCAGCCAAACACCGGTCGTCGAGACACATTTAGGGTCGTCGACCGTGTCTGGCGCGGGCAATCCCATAAATTCGGCAAACTCAGTTTCAGCCTTTAACGTTTGCGCCATAATGCGCGCGCGGTCACCATTTAGCGCATCAATCAGGCAAACACTGTCAATCTCGATCAGATAGGTAATGGAAATGGCCGCAGCGGCAAGCACCAGCGCTGCGTCCATCAACCCGCCAAACCAAGCACGGGATGTGCCCTGCCATTCCCGCCACATAGAATTTTTGAGCGCCACAATTAGCATCATCACAAAAAAAACGATCGGGTAAAACCATTCCGTTGAAAACTTGCGGGTCTTGAGGTTTTCAATCCCAGTGAGACTTTGCCACATCTGGTCCCACCCCGGAATAACTGGCATGCTGTTAATCACCCCCATGGCGACAAAAATCAGCGCAACAACGTAAACCGTCTTATTGGGGAAAAGCGCTTTCGATGCGGTCTGGTCTGTTGTGTCGGACATGGGACTTCCAGATTTGAGATGAGACGAAACGAGAGCCGCCACATGTGACGACGCTCAGGATCTTAGTGGTTTAAGAGATTACTCCGCAACTGCGCAATCATCCAACTCGTAACCTGAGTCACGCCATGCTTTGGCTGCTGCTGGGTGATACTTGATCGGGTTTCCCCCACACATTCCCTGCATCGGGAAATCATATCCAACAGTTTCACCATATGGCGCTTTAGCCATCAGGTCCTCTAGCGATGCGATATATGTTGTGACAAGATCTGTGACCAATGCGTCATCCATGCTCTTGTTTACAACGTTACCACCGATTGTCGCGAACGCACGGAAGGTGTCGTCCTCGGATATGAATGTAAAGTCATCGCCCATGATCGCTTCGAGGCTTGCAACGTCAGACGTCCAAGGCGCGCTGCCTGGTGCCTGCATATACTTTTGCATCGCTTCGCTTTCATACGACTCGCTTGGCATAGACCAAATCGTCATTTTACCAGCTGCAGCGGGGATGGTCAGACGTGGACTTGGAAACAGTTCTGGAAGAACAACTGCGTCAGGCTCGCCACTAGAGATCAGTGTCGCACCCTGTCCCCAGTTTGTCTGCATACCTTCGTAACCGATTCCATCTTCTAGGCCAGCCACGATCTGGATCATGGCACGGCCATTTGTCAGCGCACCACCACGAGGTGGACCATTGTATATCTTGCGACCCTCGAGATCGTCCCAGCCGCCAAGGTTCTTTGAATCATAGGCGAAAAGGAAAAAGACGCCCAAAGTGAAAGGGTTGATTACACGCAGGTTCGACACGAGGTCTGCGCCTGCTTCCGCACCAAGCGAGCCATAAGGACCAACGCCTCTGCTCATCAGGAACGGTAGAATGTAAGGTGTGCCGGCGATGTCGGTTTTGCCTTCGGCGACGTTCTGGATGGAATTTGTCAGCGTCTGGCCTTCGGCAAGCTGGATGTTGGCGATGCCTGCCGTGCCAGCGATTTCGGTCATATGTGCGAGCGACAGATGCGTCGCACCGCCTGGACTCGCGGTTTCAGCCGTCAGATTAGTTTCGGCAAAAGCGCCCGTCGTCGTCAAGACAGCAGCGGCAGTAACCGCCAGTAGGTTTATGGTTTTCATCATTCTCTCCCTGGTTTTTATGATTAACTACTTAACATGAGTATTATTATTTTATTAACATGAGTATTATTATTTTCCTAAACATTTACTTTTACCCTGATTTTTGA
>DGNZ01000216.1 GCA_002389175.1 Rhodospirillaceae bacterium UBA4479
GTAGTGATACACCGCCGAGTTTTATTTTTGAACGATCACCTTTCGCATAGTATCCAAAATCTCTAATGGCTGATTTATTGTCAGCTGTAGGATTGCCATACTCGGCTTCGTTCTCACCATAGAATACAAGCGGCACATCATAGAGAGCTGACATTTTTGGGCCTAAATTCTTCTGGCCTAAAATGAAAGCTTGGAAAGGATGAAAAAGGACGTCAACAGACAGGCGCGTTACCAAACGATGGGTGCGTGAATTTGGTGTAAACAATTGGTTGTCAAAGCCAGCATCAATCCATCGCTGAAAATTCCGCCAGCCCCAATCGGTATAAACATGGGGTGCCCACGTGACAGTGAGAGGATGCATGCCGTATTCATATTTCAGCATCCATGCGGCATAAAAACTATCTTTGCCGCCAGAACCTGGAACGATGCAATCGTAACGCCCATCGGTGCGCCGGTGGCGATCACACAGGTCACGTAATTCTTTGTCGCGAGTTTCCCAGTCAATGCTGTCTTTTTCATCACGTGCTCGGCAGGCATCACAAATACCATCAGAATCGAAGTTGATCGTTGATTTTGGTGTTTCTGAACCAGATTCAAACTCAACACTGGAATTAGGCCTTTGATTCGAAATTACACACCGTTTGCAGAATTTGATTTCTTCAGGAAGGCCATAAAGGGTCTTCCGGTTTTTCCAATTATCAGCAGATGCATCAAAAGGGCTAGGGCGGGGGATGCGTGTCATCGAAAGTTTGTATCCTTTGTCTTGTCGGCGTCGTTAAATTCTATGATCGTTGTGCGAGGAGAAATTCTGCAAAAGAAAAATCAGTTGGGGTATCAATATCGATACCAGTGTGTTCTGACATTTCGTATAGTATTGTGTTAGGACCCATGGCTGTTTCAGGATTTGATGACAATATGTCTCGTCGCCAAATATAAATAGCACCATTTAAGTCGAAACAACTTGGGCTGGCCTGTCGGCTCAGCACGCTATGACTTTGTGGTTTTGACAATTTAATTCGATTATTTTCGTCTCGTTCCACGATATTAAAATATGGAGATTTTCGAGATAAGCTACCACTGAGCATGTTGTCTGCATCACTCAATTCGAAAAGGCGAACGGCTTCGCGGATTTGCTCGACCTGACGGAGTGGTGCCGTAACATCCAAGTCGACAACAGTATCAAATTCGATGCCTGTCCGTTGCTCGGTTTCTGTCACACAATGGCCAATCGCAGGTACTTTGCCAGCCGCATCTGTCGCCAATTCTGCGGGACGCTCTATGGCGATAATGTTTTCCCATTGCTTTATGAGTTCTAGAACTTCTGGAGAATCACTGGAGACAGCAATCGCGTCGAAAATCTCAGACTCTATTGCATGTTCAATCGTATGCGCGATAAGGGGCTTACCTGAGAGTAGGCGCCAGTTTTTCCCAGCGACGCCTTTCGATCCTTTGCGGGCGCAAATGACAGCAATACGTTTCATGGCTTTAGCATCTTCGCATCCTTATTGGCGCGGTGAAAATCATCAAGGCGTCCAATATCCATCCAATATTCATGAACAGGAAATGCCGCTGCTGGTTGTGATCCCTGAACAAGTTGGTCAAACAATTCGGTCATATCAAATTTCTGATCGTCAGGAATGATTTCAAGAGCATCAGGGTCAATTACATAGATGCCGGCATTGACAAAAAACTTATGCACGGGCTTTTCATCAATGCTTTGAATCATCGCGCCTTGTGTTTCAACAACGCCGAAAGGCACTTGGAAATCATATTCTCGAACACACATAGTCGCGACTGAAGATTGAGTAGAATGAAAATCTAGAACATCACGAAAATCGATTTTTGTGACCAAGTCGCCATTCATAACAATGACGGGTGATGTAGGTTTCTCTGGTAATAACTTCAGAGCGCCGGCAGTGCCCAATGGCTTGTCTTCATCAAGATAAATAATATGCGCGCCCCACTTTGCGCCATCCCCAAAGTGGTCTTTGATCGACTCAGCAAGATAATTCACGGAAATAAAGAACTTAGAAAACCCCTGCCTTACAAAATTTTCGATAATCCCTTCAAGCAAAGGTTTGTCGCCAACTGTCAATAAAGGTTTCGGGCTGTTTTCGGTAAGAGGCCGTAAGCGAGTGCCGGTGCCACCTGCCATTAATATGACCCAGTTTTCTTGTGTTTGGGCGGTTGAACTAAATTCATGAATATGGTGCAGACCAATAATCTGTCCGTCGGCATCAACAATAGGAATTTGGCGTAACATTTTTTCGCGGCATAGCGCGATCACATTGCTTTCAGTGACATCTGGTGTAACTGAAAATGGTTGAGCATTCATGACGTCGCTGACAAGTGCTGTCATTGATGCGCTTCGGAGCAAGGCGCGTCGAACATCTCCATCCGTGATTGTCCCGGCTAATTTTTTATCACTGTCAGTAACGAGACAAATTTGATGCCGACTTTCGTTGATAACTCGAATAGCGTCGGTAAGAGTTGCATTTAATGCAATCAGTGTTGATTCCCAAGTCACGGTTTTATGATTTCTTCTCTAGTAGTCGGGCTGGATTGCCAACGGCTTTGGAATCTGCATCAAGGCTTCTGATGACTATTGAGCCAGCGCCGATGATCGAGCGTTCGCCAATGCTAATGTTTTGTGAAATGAAGGCATTCGCCCCAATGAATGCGTCGTCATGGATAACAACATTACCGCCTATGGAAACCCCAGGGCCGATAAAAGTATGATTTCCAATGCGTACATCATGGTCGATGCCAGCACGGTTATTTATGATTGAATTTTTGCCCAGCCGGACACCTGGCTGAACGATGCTCCCCGCCATGCACTGCACCCCTTCTTCGATGATGATAGTGTCAGCTACCACAGCGTTAGGGTGAAGCAATGGTGGAAACTGATATCCAGAAGCGGCCCACTCTTCGAAAATTCGGCGCCGAGGGCCCGTACCGTTTACAATACCAACACCGTTTGCAAGATAAACATCGGACGGATTGAATGCCGATATGCTGTCGTCATCCCCTGCAATTTTTACACCCATGATTGTTGTGCCGTGCAAGCTTGCATCAATATCTGTGGCAAAGAGAATTTCATAACCAAGGAGTCGAGTAACGTCGATGATGACTTTTAAATGCCCGCCTGCGCCGATAATGATGATTGGCCGGTCCGTCATATTTTCTCTCCTGTCTTATAGGAGCGCTTGGCCGAGGCTCCTAATTGATCCCAAAACTGCATGGGCGACACGCCGTCGCCAGGACGTTGCGCAACAAGAGAGTCTTCAGAGAAAACGTCTCCTTTGGCAATGGCGCGGGTTGTGAACAAACTCTTGCGGGCAACGTTGGCTGTATCAACCTCGGCCGGCTGCTGAATTTTCTCGCCAGTGCCGAGGGATTTTTCGACGTCTCGGATATTCAAAAATAAACGGCAAAGTTCATCTGGCTCTAGCGATGCCTTGTGGTCAGGGCCTGGCAAAGCCCGATCGAGGGTAAAGTGCTTTTCAATAACTTCAGCACCGAGTGCAACGGCAGCAAGGCTAGCGATTGTTCCTTCAGTGTGATCGGAAAATCCAGTACGAAGTCCAAAAGTATCTTTTAATGTTGATATGGCTTTTATGTTCGCTTGATCCAATGGCGTTGGGTATGCACTGGTACATTGTAAAATATAGACATTATTTTTCAGCGCCGCCTGTCCGATTTCAGACGTAAATGCATCTTCAAACGCTTGCATAGATGGTTGCGCGTCATTCACAGACAATCCAAGCGCAAGGACGCCCAGTGCGGATCGAATATCGTCTAATGTCGACATCCCCGTCGACAAAAATATTTTTTCTGCGACCTTTGCGATTTCCAATAAAAACGGACCATTGGTCATTTCCCCGGAGGGGACCTTGATGGTTTTCATGCCGATTGTTTCGACAAGAAACTTCAAGCTTCCTGAATCAAATGGCGTTGATAGAAAATCGATACCTTTGGTTGCGCAATAATCTTTTAGTTCAAAATGCCAGTCTTTGGGGAGTTCAAGTCGTTTCAGCATTTCAAGCTGCGTTTCAGACGTGCCGGTCGTTTCTTTTTGGTACGCGGCTTTTGGTGCGTCTTTGGCGGCGAGTGCGTTTGCATCAAAAGTTTGAAATTTGACGGCGTCGGCATTGGCCGCACAAGCGGCATCAATAAGTTGTATGGCCAGGTCTTTGTT
>DGNZ01000405.1 GCA_002389175.1 Rhodospirillaceae bacterium UBA4479
GGGAGGAGAGGGCCGGGGTGAGGTGGGGGATAGCGCCTCATCAGGTATCGTCATGCCCGCACGTGTTGCGGGCATCCACGTCCGGTGGCCCCAATGACCGCTGCGCGTGGATCGACCACGTGGATGGCCGGAACAAGTCCGGCCATGACGAAGGAGAAATCCATACTGCGTTACCAAATTCGTCATACGCGGACTTGATCCGCGTATCTCAGCGCGATGATCATCGGTTCGCGCAAGGGATGCCCGGGTCAGGCCCGGGCATGACGGGTGACTTTGATTGAATCGAACCAACACGAACTTCCCCCCAATGACGAATGCGCGTTCCGCGTCTAAACTCACCGCCAACGTTATCATTTTTGGGGGACGCGCCGAAATGGCCGCACAGGATAATTCAGACGCCGTATTGACCGCCGAACTGCTCGCCGCTGCGGCGCAGATCGACTCATCCACCATGCACGAGGCCGCCGGGCGCATCGGATCGCTGCCCTCTGCCATCAAGGCGGTGGCCCCGGGCATGACCATCTGCGGCCCGGCCTTCCCGGTGAAGGGCCCACCGCTGGACAATCTCGCCATTCACTTCGCCATCGACGAAGCCCAGCCCGGCGACGTGATCGTGGCCGATGTCAGCGGCGGCTACGAGGGCGGCTATTTCGGGGAAGTGATGTGCACCTCGGCCAGCGCCCGCAAGCTCGGCGGCTTAGTCATCGACGGTTGCGTGCGCGACGGCGCGGCGCTCGCCAAAAAAGGCTGGCCGGTCTTCGCCCGGGGCCTGTGCATGCGCGGCACCCTGAAAGACCTCAACGGTGACTTCAAGATCAACGAGACGCTGGCCTTCGGCGACGTCATCGTCTCACCCGGCGACCTGGTGCTGGGCGACGGCGACGGCGTTGTGATCATCCCCAAGGGCATGGTCGCCGCGACCATCGAAGCCTCCCTCAAGCGCGAAGCGGCGGAAGCGGAGATGATGGAAAAGCTGAAGACCGGCGTGACGGCGGTGGAGTTAAGAGGGTGGACGCGTGGGTAGAGTTGGCTTTTACCGATTTCTATGAGGGTGGAAGCTAATGCTCTTTCTTTCGTCTGAATAGTTTTGGAATTAGAAAAAGCGGTAGAAAAACAAGAAACCAAAGCTTTTTTGCAAATATTAGAAGTATTGCGAAAAGTCCTGTTGCAGCTGCTTTTCCATACTTCACGCCAAGTAACGAGGCTAGGACGCCCACCGCTCCTACAGCGGCAATCTTGTCGCCAGAACTGAAGTCGACATAGGATTGATCTACAGTGGGCGTATAGGAAACAAGAACATTTCCAATCGTATCTTCCAGTTCAGATTTTCCAATATTGGGGTCGATGGGGACAAGGCTAAAATTGACGAAGCCTTTTCTATCAAACAATGTCGCGTTTACATTGAGAGTTCTTTCCCCGTTCCAGTCTAGTAAGACTGCGTAGTACATGTAGCCATTTTTTTCTTAAGAGTTGGATAGACATACCAATCAATCGGGGTAATGTTGATCCCAAGTTGTGCGCTCTGTGATGCAATCCCAGAGACGTAGCTATCCCAAATTAGTTCAATTTCAGCGTCTAAATCACGATCTTCCCAATCATCGAATTTTACAAACCCGTCGGTGTTTGGCTTGTTGACAATTATATTGTCGAGATTGGGTAGATAGCCGAAAACTATGTTTTCGATCTCATCACATTGGGAGGCTAGCCACCCAAATTCTTTCTGGACCAATCGACAAGTATCGGTATGTGTCAAGTAGATCGCGTTTTGGCTCTTTGGAGAAAGACTTCCGCGCTCGAAATTCAATTGTTGGGTAAAATTTATGGGGTCGTATTCCCTGTTTTGGCCCTGTGCGATTGTGGGTTCGGACAAAAACGCAAAAGTAGCTATGGCAACGAAAACAATATTATCCCGAATATGATGGTTCAATTTCTCGCTACCCCGTAAGTCGTTTCCATTTTTATTGTTAGGTCGATTTTATCCCATTTACGATTTCTTCATCAACCAAAATGAGAACTTAGCGCTGGATACGCAACCTTAAGAACTATCAGGTGTATCTAAACTGGTTTCCAATATTCGTTTGATGTGCCCTGTTTTGGGGAATAGTGGTTTAATCAAACAATGCCACAGCCCGCGTCCAGCCCGCCGTGCCACCCCTGATCTTGCAGGGAAAGCAGGTCACCACGAAGCCCGTGTCCGGCAGTTGCTCGAGGTTCTGCAGCTTTTCGATCTGGCAATACGGTTCCTCGATCCCCGCATAGTGGCCTTCCCAGATGATCGATGGGTCTTTGGTCTTCTCCCAAAGCTTGGCGGTGTGCGCAAAGGGGGCGTCCCATGTCCAGGCGTCGGTGCCGCAGACGCGCACGCCGCGCGAAGTGAGATACAGCGTGGCTTCACGGCCCATGCCGCAGCCGCTGTCGATGTAGTGATCGCTGCCATAGGCCGCCGCTGCGCTGGTGTTCACCAGCACGATGTCATAGGGCTGAAGCTCATGGCCGATGCGTTTGAGTTCGGCTTCGATATCGGCTTCGGTCACCAGATAGCCGTCGGCGAAATGGCGGAAATCGAACTTCACG
>DGNZ01000224.1 GCA_002389175.1 Rhodospirillaceae bacterium UBA4479
TGGTGCGCGATGCGACTTCTTTAACCATCTGAGCGCCCATGTTCTCGAACTTATCACTCAGTTCGATATCTTTAGCGACAGTGACACCATCTTTGGTGATACGAGGAGCACCAAAAGACTTATCCAGAACGACGTTGCGACCCTTTGGGCCGAGCGTCACTTTTACAGCGTTTGCGAGCGTGTCGACACCTTTGAGAAGGCGGTCACGCGCGTCTGAGCCAAATTTAACTTCTTTAGCAGCCATGGTTCAAAATCCCTTTACGCAGCTTTTTTCTTTTTCGCTGACTTCACGATCACACCGAGAATGTCAGACTCTTTCATGATCAACAGGTCTTCGCCGTCGATCTTTACTTCAGTACCGGACCACTTGCCGAACAGGACAAAGTCGCCTGCTACAACGTCGAGTGCTGTGACTGTGCCATCATCAGCTTTGTGACCGGATCCAACAGCGACGATTTCGCCTTCCATTGGCTTTTCCTGCGCTGTGTCGGGAATGATGATCCCGCCTGCAGTTTTTTCCTCTTGCTCGACGCGCCGGACCAGCACGCGATCATGCAAAGGTCTAAATTTCATAGCGTTCCTCCTTCAAGCGAACGTGTGTATTTAAGTTGTTAGCACTCTCACCTTGTGAGTGCTACGCGGTATGTAACCCGTCCTCGACGTAGGTCAAGGGTTTCGCGATGGAATTTTTCGGACGCTGAACGATTATTTTAGCAGCACTTTGCCTCAATGGCTGCTAATGCATTGTTTTTAATATATTTTTTATTGCGAAATGAGAATATTCCTCGCAGACTGAATGCATCTTTAATGTTTCGAGGTAAGCATATGAAAGAAAGAAAGACTGGCTCCAACGAGAGTTCACTTCAGCGTCAATTAAATGGCTACAGGCTGACGACGGCAGAAATCATCTACCATCTGCCGGACCACCCTCAGCTTTTGCAGGAATTTATTTGGCAACAACATGATATAGCGCCCAATTTCCCAGAATTGCGGCGCTTTTTGCATTTTTGGGAAACCAAAATTGAAGGCAAATTACATTCGGTAAAAGTCGCATCGGCGAAATTGATCACACCTGGTGAGATCAAAAACGCCGATGGAATGTTCGCGATAAACTAAAATCGCAGTTTAGGCAGCCAACTCGGCTTGCATTGCCTTTTGGACTTTTTCAAAGGCGCGGACTTCAAGCTGTCTAACGCGTTCACGACTAATGCCGTATTGCTGGCCGAGTTCCTCTAGGGTGATTGGGTCATCCTTAAGGCGCCGTTCTATCAGAATGTGTTTTTCACGCTCTGGCAGGTCACCCATTGCACGGGTCAGCATTTCTGAACGGAATGAGAATTCCTCTGATTCGCCAACCAGCGACTCAGGGCTTGGGCGATCATCGACCAGCGTATCCTGGAACTCTGCGCCTTCTTCAACTTGGGACAAAGGCGTGTTCAGCGAAAAATCACGCGCGTGCATCCGTCGGTTCATGTGTTGAACCTCTTTTTCGGTTGCGTTCAATGTCTCAGCCAACTGCTGTGTTTGTTCGCCGCTCAATTCCCCGTTGTCGAAGATCTGCAATTTATTTTTTGTTCGCCGAAGAGAGAAGAACAGCTTCTTCTGAGACGACACTGTCCCCATCTTGACCATTGACCAGGATTTCAGAACGTATTCTGTGATCGATGCCTTGATCCACCAAATCGCATAGGTGGAGAGACGGAATCCACGGTCGGGATCAAATTTCTTGACCGCTTTCATCAATCCAATGCTTCCCTCTGAGACCAGGTCCGCGACCGGTAAACCGTAACCGCGGTAACCCATTGCGATTTTCGCGACCAGTCGCAGGTGAGACGTCACCAACTGATGCGCCGCATCAACGTCTCCGGTATCGCGGAGACGGCATGCCAACATGAACTCTTGTTCCTTCTCGAGAATTGGGTATTTCCAAACATCTCTGAGGTACTTTGAGAGTCCACCTTCTTCGGTAATCGATGGGAGTGTTGTAGCCATGATCTTATCCTTTCCCTACGTCTTCGGCCTTAGAGCACCGACATCGTCGAACGCACAGAAGCACTGCAATAGCGCTTAGTAGATAGAGAGTTAACTTGTGAGTTTACGCGTCTGGTAGGTCATCGGGGCCTCATCCTCTGCTTGAGCAACGTAGCCAATGTTGGTTCACAAATGTCAAACCGTGTGAGAGCCTCTTAATGAGCACCCTCAATCTATGTATATGATACCTATAACCAAGGTGATAGGTCAAGTATTAGCAGCAGCGAGAATCACTACATTACATAAGTTTAATCTAAGTTATCAGTAACTTAACTCGCTTTTAAAAGCTGCTCCGCAACTCCAGATTCAGTTGCAAGCTGATCTGTAAGATACGCTGCCAACCTTCCCATCCCGAATTTTCCGGCAACAGTCTCAGCGTCAGGATTATAATTTGTATTGGTATTGATATCGTAGGCAAACAGCTCGCCAGCCTCGTTCCGGATAAACTCAACACCAGCAACTTTAACGCCATTTTGGGCTAAAACGGCTTCGACAGCACGAATGACATCAAAACCTAATCCAGCATCGCCGTCCAAAATACGAAATGTAGGCCCAGTGGTATCGCCAGGGATCTGGCACACATCCGCCGGACAGAGTTCGAAGCCATCAGAAGTATCCACCCGAACAGCATAGAAGAATTTACCGCCAATGAACTCTGCACGAGTGATAGAGCGGTCTGGTGCGTAAATATACTCTTGCACCATCGAAATACCATCTACTGGCGCTTCGTAGTTTGGAGCCTTGATGTATGCTTCGAGTTGCGCGCGATCTTCAAACAACTGAACACCATCGCCTTTTCCGCCCCTATTAGGCTTCAGGATCATAGGCTCATCACCAAATGCCTCAGAAGCCTCCAAAATAGCCTCTGAGCCAACCGCAACGACCGTACGCGGTGTCTGGATGCCACCAGCGCGAAGTATTTGGTATTGAGCTGCCTTATTTATCTCTAAGGCCAATGCACGGCTATCATTCACGATTGTGCGTCCATGTGCTTCTAACCATGTCAGCACGACTGCAGCATATTCAGGCGAAAAACGATGATCCCGCGTATAAGACGACGCACTCATTCGGTTATAGAAGATACCTTCAGGCGGCACATCATCAATCGGTACCGTGCCCTGGACCAACGACCATTCTTCATAGGGCGTGTTTAGCGCCTCTAACTGCTTGCGCAATGGTGCTACCCATTCGCCATTCTCGTGAATAATATAAACTTTAGTCATCACGCACCTCGTGCATTCAAATCCGTTAAAATGTAAATTGTTAAATTGTATATAGATATAGTGTGCAATATTTAAAATTACATTTTTTTAGTGTTATTTATGCACAATAAAAAAGGCTGTAAAACAGCCCTTCTCATTTTGGCTTACTTGACGCCGGCTATGCCGTCTGTTTCTAGCCCGTAGTTAAGATCGTAATTTGGAATTTGTGGCAAGTCATCGCTGTTACCATTCGATATCTGCGTCGCACGGCGCTGACGATACAAGCTTCGAATCGCCGCATAGTAATCAACGGACGTCTTTTTGATCTGCCGAAGTTCACCAACAATCCCAGCGTACTCATCTACGGCGCTCACACCTGTGCGCGACCAACGCGCTGCATCGCGATCCGTATTGGAAAGATACAGCCCGAGTGGGTCAAAATATGGATCTACCAGAAAGCGGCCAACAGCATCACGCGGGTTAGATGGCCCCAACAGTGGCAATACGAGATAGAACCCCTCACCTACACCGTACGATCCCATGGTCTGACCGAAATCTTCTTTGTGTTCTTCGAGGCCAATGCCTGCTGCAACGTCAGCGATACCGCCCATGCCTGCGACAGTATTCACAACAAACCGACCTGCGATCAGCATCGCGCGATCAACTTCAAGCTGAAGCAGATTATTCACTAACGAAACAGGCGAAGAAATATGGTCCAAAAAATTGCTAATGGCCATTCTCAAAGTGTTCGGCAAGTAGCTGTTGTATGCATCTGCAATTGGGTCCAACAGCAATCCATAAACGAATTCATTAAAACCAAATATAGCCCGGTTAACGGGCTCAAGCGGATCGTTCACATCATCTTTTTCGGCTTGTGCGAGCAAGTGTGTGGAGGTATCCGCAAGCAACAGCGGCACAGCGTCTTCAGTGAACAAAGGCCCATCCGCAAAGTTGCTATCGATCAGCAAGTTTGGATAGGCGGAACCACCAAATGGATCCAAGTCTGCTGGATCATCTGCATGTGCGGATGACACAACAAGAAACGCACCAAAAAATGTGGCCACAGTCGCTTTAATTATAGGTCTGAAGGTCTTCATCGGTATCGAAAAACTCCGGCGGGCCCAATGCAAAAAACAGAGCGCCCAAATTAGGGCATCTTCGACTCTCTTTGTACCCGGAGAAACCATCAAGGGGCAACATCGTTTGTGACCTTTTCCCCATAAGTGTGACATTTTTACAAACCCTGTTTTAAAACATTCATTTAAGTCTAATATGCTGAAACTAATCTGACAGTAATCCTGGAGAGTTTAATTAAATGAATATGTTGCGTCGAAATTTTCTTACGCTGATCATGCTTGTCGCAATTATGGCACCCAGCCTCGCATATGCAGAGTCCGCCGAGGAAAGCGTCGCCAAGTTTCAAGCAGGATTGCTGGGCGTTATGAAAGAAGCCGATACATTAGGCGTGGAAGGCCGCTTCACGCGCCTGGAGCCCATTGTTTCTGGCGCATTTCATATGCCGCTGATGGCGGGATTGTCAGCTGGCGAGCATTGGAAAACGTCGACACCCGAGCAACGCAAACAACTAGTATCAGCATTTTCACGGATGAGTGTTGCTACATTGGCCGTTCTGTTTAGTAGCTATTCCGGCGAGGAGTTCATGGTTAAGGGAACGCGCACCGGACCACGAAACCTCACAATCGTAGATACTGAACTCAAAAGCCCCACGCGCGATAAAGCCGTAGAAATTTCTTATGTTACACAAAAACGTGAAGGCGATTGGCGATTGATTGATGTGATTGTCGATGGCGGGATCAGTGAATTGCGTGTCAGAATTTCTGAGTATCGCCAAATCCTCAAAAAAGGCGGGATAGAAGCTTTGATCGTTCTGTTAAATCAGAAGGCAGACCAACTTCTCTCGTGATCGCCATTATTTTGCTACAATTTGATCGACCTATAGTCTTTTGAAAATTTGGATCATAGGAATAACCATGCGAAATCTGATTGGCACCATGCTTGCTGCGCTCATGTTTTGGGTTCCAACCTCAGCTTTTGCTGCGAATGCTGCGCCCAGCGAAATGGTCACGAGTTTCCACAACTCTTTGCTACAAACGCTGAGTGACAAAACAGGACAATCAGACCAAGCACGTTACGATGCTTTGCAGCCTATTTTGGATGGAGCGTACAATTATAACGTCATGATTAAGACTGTAG
>DGNZ01000175.1 GCA_002389175.1 Rhodospirillaceae bacterium UBA4479
TTCCTGGCACAAGCTTACGCCAATGCAACAACTGCAGTACGCGATGAGCCGAACTGCCATATGTTTCGGGTTATGCAAAACCAAGAAGACCCGAATACCGTCCATTTTTATGAAGTCTACACAAATGCAGACTGCCTAGATGAGCATCGCGAAACTGTGCACTACAAAGCCTATAACAAAGCGACGGCAGATATGATTGCAGATAAATCCATCGTGAAGGTCGACGTCCTGCAATAGGCCTGCGCTACGTTTTTTCTTTCGCAAAGACGAGCAAGATGATGGCGCCAACAAGCATCAGTGCGGCAACGGCCAACCAAGACATGCCGTACTGATTGCCCGTCATATCTAGGATTTTACCAAACAACGGCGGGCCAACCACACCGCCGATGGACCACGCCACACCGTTAAAGCCGATCGCGGAACCGACCAGTTCCTCAGGAACCGACTCAGCTGTCATCGCCAAGATCAATGCCGCATAGGATGCGATGGTGCCGCCCATAACGAAGACCAATAACATCAGCCCCCAATGCGGCCAGGATGGGTTAACGAAATAAGCTACGCAGCACGCCAGCACACCAACTGTGACCACGCCAGCAACCACGCCTTTGCGCCGTCCTTCGAATAGCGTGTCCGAAACATATGAGAAACCTACTCTGCCAAATGCGCTGGCACCTTGGGCAAAGGCGACCCCCATCGCTGCAACCGGCTGGCTTACCTGTGCAGCATCTCGCAAGAAAAGTGCTGTGTAGGAAAACAGGCTCGACTGCCCCGTATTTAGCAAAATACACGAAGCACAAATCACATTCATGTTTCGATTCGTGAGGACGATTTTTAAATCTCGAAAAATGGCGCGCATACCGCCAACGCCCCAAGTCGGCTTTCGAGTTAACGGCAACCACAGAATTGCCCCAACAAACGTCATACCTGCCGCAATCCAAAGGACATTTTGCCAATCCATATATGCCGCCAGTGCGCCACCACCAGCACCAATCACACCGCCCAAGGGCACGCCCAATTGCTTAAGGCCCATGGCCGTACCGCGCCATTGCGCCGGAAACCATCTGACAACGCCCTTGGCTGTCGCCGGATTCACGAACGAATACCCCAGGCCGATCAAAAATGCTGCTATCAGTGCTGCTTGAAAATCCTCAGCAACAGAAAATAACAACGTGCCCGCAAACATCGTCAGCATCGCGCCAAACAGTGTCCAACCAACACCTAATCGATCCGTAATCACGCCGCTTGGAATGGCAGAAATCAATTGCGCGCCAAAAACAGCAGACATAAAGAAACCAAATTGCGCAGCCGTAATATCTAGATCTTCGCGAATGATCGGTCCCATCGCCATAATCGACAGATAGCATGCCGTCCCGACGGTATGTACCAGCGACAACAACACGATACGCCCTCGCCATGGATTAACGCCGGGGGGCAATCCAGGCGGTGGATCATTCTCTAGAATTTTTGATGGATCTTCGGTGTCAGCCACGGTGGCCACCTTCTTTGAACCAGAACGCCAAAGCAAAAGTGCCAGCGATGACAATCGCTGATGATACGGCCCATGCAGCACCATATCCGCCCCAATTGTCTACGACCCATCCAAATATAATCGGACCGATTGCACCACCGATGTGCACACCCAGCATGTTCACGCCTATGGCTGATCCCGCCAGTCGTGGTTCCACTGATTCAACCACTACCGCCTGGGCTATTGGCGCGAACGACGCAATTGTCATGCCCAGCGCCAATATCACGATCAATGTTATCCAAAGCGGGCTGCCGGGTCCGATCAATGCCAGCAACCCTAGGAACACCCCTGCAACACCGCAAATCATCGTGAGCAAAAATGCGCGTCTGTTCGGATAGTAACGATCGCAGATCACACCCCATCCGATCCGTGCCACCGCGCTTGCTGTTTGTGCTAGGCCAATCGCCAGCCCTGCAACCTCTTGGCTGGTTCTCAAGGTTGCCGTCATAAACAAGGTTAGGAACCCAAAGAAGTTGGTCTGCCCTACATTCAAAAAACCATTTACGATGGCGTAAAGATTAAAATTCCAATCTCCCAACAATGTGCCCATATTCGCCATGATGCTTTTGCGTTGATCAAGCGGCGTAGGAACATGAAATCGCATCAGGCTAAGGCAAAAAATCCCGTTGGCTGCAATCAATACCGCCACACCCCACATGATGCTCTGCCAATCGATCGATGCTGCCAGTGCACCATTCCCAGCAGCGATCACACCGCCGATGGGAACCCCAACTTGTTTCAGGCCCATGGCTGTACCGCGGCGTTCTTTTGGAAACCAGTCGAGGACACCTCGCGCTGTTGATGGGTTCGAGAGAGAATAACCCAACCCCATCAAAAACATCGCAAGTATGCATTGGATGTATCCAACGGCGACCGCGAGAGTCACTGCGGCCATACACATCAAGACATGCGCAATTACTAAAGTTCGACCCACGCCAATCCGATCGGTTACTGCTCCTGCTGGCACTGATCCAAACGACTGGGCTACATAGTATGCGGAGATAAATGCGCCGAACTCAGCAGCAGACAAATCTAGACGTAGCGATATCAACGGGGCCATCGCCATCACCGAGACGATATTTACCGTGCCCACCGTATGCGACAAGATCAGCGCGGGAAGACGATTAACCCATGGGTTACCTTGGTCGAGAGCACTGCTCAATGCTGTAGCGCCCGACCATCCATATCATCATCGGCAAGGCCCAGGTGACGCATCGCACTTGGCGCAATATCGATTGCAGATGTTGCGTCTTCGATCAGCGCACCTTTATCAAATCCAGCTCCCACACAGATCAAAAATGGGCTCTGTTCATATCGGCCGAGGCCACCGTGCTGACCGCACCCGACATTGTTGGAAATCTTCAGATCACCCTGGAATGCGACGCTGCTCCCCGGTGCACCGTCGGCACTTGGCGTTTCACTATGGGCGGCAATCACAACAATATCGATACCGCCATCAGGGTTGAGACCAAGGTCCGAAATCTGTGGCCCTTCGACAACGCGACCGATACGATTGTCCGCGGCCAAAACGTTGGCAATGGCGGTTCGTCGTGATTTTGCGTCTTCTGACAAATAAATCGTGGCACTCAGGCCTTGTGGTGCAATCGCTACATCAGGAGATCCTGGGCCGTCTTTTAATCCCGCTTCGATCAGAATTTTTTCAAGATCGACAATCTCGCTGATCGTCTCATGACCGTGGTCTGACGCACAAATGAACAAGATGTCACCGGCATCAACACCTGCGCTGATATTGTCGTAAATACGACCGGCCTGCGCATCGGCAGAACGAATGACATCAAAATGTGCTGGCGACCCCATCGACACCGAGTGCTGCGTGCTGTCCGGTTCACACTGCCAGATAAGGGCAAGCGCAGGCTTTTGATCGTGTAGCACATCGTCAATGAACCGCTGTGCCATTGCGCTATCACCCTCTGCGTCATGGCCGACACCCAACGGTTCTGCCGTCAATCGACCGGGCGCGAATGCTACATCGCGGTGAAACAAATGCCCGTGTCCATCAGGGTCTAGAAAAATGCCCGCGCCAGGCGATGCGTTGGCATAAATGACAGCCCCTCCCACATCTTTGACACGCTCTGACATGGTGGGCACTTTCAACGTACGGCCATTGGCCTCGGCGAATTTGTCACGGAATGATGGGGGGCCAACGCTAAGAACCTCAAGGCCGTCGCCCAAATCCAGTGCGACGGCATTTCCTTCCAAACCGTTACGACCAGGCAGACACCCTGTCGCAATCGACGCGGCCGTTGTTCGTGTCGTTGAGGGGAAAACACCACCGTGCGATGTGAATTGGGTTCCTGCTTTGGCAATGCGTAACAGATTTGGTGTGGTCTCGGGGGTGACCATGTCAGACCGAAGACCGTCGCAAATGACGATAACCACACGTTTCATTTTTAAGTTCCTATATCTCTGTGACTATTTGAAATCGAAGTCTAATTCCTCAATCGAATACAACAAGGCCATCAACAGCAGTGACACCCTCACCCTCTGCTTTGACGATCAACGGATTAATTTCTGCCTCTGATGGCGCCAAACTGGCATTCGCCAATTGAGACAGGTCGACCAATGCCTGTGCCAGGGCTTCAAGATCGCCCTTTGGTAAGTTTCGGTATCCACGCAGCGGTGCCAAACCTTTGACCTCTTCGATCATCTGCTCCGCCTCGTGATGAGTAATTGGCGCCATTCGGATAGCAGTATCACCATACACTTCAGCCAATATGCCGCCGGGTGCTAATACAACGATGGGTCCGACTTGAGGATCACACCGATACCCAATCAACACTTCGCCAACACCAGAAATCATTTCTTCGATTAAGAAATTTTCGATCTGAACGTCCGGTTTTACCCGAGCAACATTCTCAATGATGGCTGACATGGCCTCGGTCAATTCTTGGACATTTTGGATACCCAATTTGACGGCGCCAGCTTCGGTTTTGTGCGGAAGTTCTGATGACAAAGCCTTCACAACAACGGGGAATGCAATGTCATTTGGTGCAGATGCGTTTGTGGATACGATCCAATGACGTGCAACGGGTATCCCTAAATATGAAAATAGGGCGAGGGATTCTGCTTCGTCCAAAGTTCCTGTTTTCTTTTGGATGATTTGCTTGTTGCCACTCGCCGCCAGGTCCGACGGCGCCCGCCAATCAAAGAATGCCCGCATGGCATCAGCACATGCTTCGGGGGTTCTGAATGCTGCAATCCCGGCATCAGCAAGCAAGTTCAAAGACGCTTCCGCTTGCGGCACCATAAACGCTGCCACGGGTTTCTTGGCGTCCTTAGCCGTTTCGACAATGGGGGCAACGGCCAGTTCAGGATGAAATTGCGCAGACGAGCCAACGACGCAAACGGCCGCATCGCATTCGTCACTATTCAATAGTTCCGTTAACGCTGCCCCGTAAACACCATCGCGCGTTCCCGCCATGGTCAGATCGATCAAGGGACCACGCCCAATCGTTAGATCAAAATCAGCCAATCTTTTATGGACAGCCTCAGGGGCAGGAATGATATCCAATCCAGCGGCACCCAAACGGTCAACAACTGTTGATGCTCCTCCACCTGTCGTTGTCATGACGCCAACCCGTTTGCCCTTGGGCGGTGTTTGCCCAATCAATAGCGGCGGCATTTCGAATAACGCTTCGAGCGTTTCAATCCGCACAATTCCACATGACCTAAAGAACGCATCGACCGCTTTGTCTTCACCCGCCAACGCACCGGAATGAGACAGTGCAACGGCTGCACCCGCTTGTGACCGTCCCAGTTTATAGGCAATTACAGGTTTACCTGCAGCATAGGCCCGTCGCGCAGCAGTCGCGATTTTCGGGGCATCGCGAATGGCTTCTAAAAACAACAGTATCGCGTCCGTCTCGGGATCATCGACCAATGCGTTGATCAATTCACCCACACCGATATCGGCCTCGTTCCCAACAGACAGCAGCCGCGAGAAACCAATTCCCCGAGCATCACCACGCGATAACAACGTTCCCAATATCGTACCGCTTTGCGAGACCAAGCCTAGACGTCCAGGTTTGAGTTTTGGCATTTCGAGCACGGCATTAACCGACAACGTCAATCCACCAATAGGACTGATGACACCCATGCTGTTAGGCCCCAGCACGCGCACACCAGCCAACCTGGCAACATCCAACAACTGCTGCTGCAGCAACTGCCCCTCAGCGCCTCGTTCCGCAAATCCGTCAGAATAAACCGTCGCGACAGAAATCCCCTTTGCGCCACATTCTTTGACCGCATCTAGAACATGTTCTGTTGGAACCATGATAAACGCTTGGTCGCAGGGACCATCAATATCGCCAATGGATTTATAAGCACGTCGCCCTTGCACATCATCCCGACGTGGGTTGATCGGATAGATTTTGCCCGCATACCCGTGCGCATCCAAAAATCGTTGTGGACGGCCTGTGTTCTTAGTGGGGTCCGCCGACGCGCCAACCAGCGCGACACCGCGCGGGTTCAACAAAGCGTCAGTCAGCACGCTCATGCGGGCTTCGGTGGGCGTTGCGAGAACCTACGATCAAAGACACCTTCGGCAATTCTGTTCATCATCATTTCTGACGAACCACCAGCGATCATCCAGCCACGGGTTCGGCGAAAACAGTATTCAACCAACGAGTCTTGAGAATACCCGGCAGCACCCAGTACCTGCATCGCCTCGCTGGCAACTTCATGGCCTGCCCTATTACAGGCAAGCTTTGCCAATGCTGTATCCATAGCAGATGGGAACCCGTTATCCGCACTCACAGCCGCTTTGTAGAGCAATAATTGCGCGGACTCGATCTTCAATTTCATTTCAGCGAACTTCCATTGAAGTCCTTGGAATTCACATAACAGGCGGTCAAATTGCTTACGCTGGAGCGCGTGCTCACGAGCCATTTCAAAAGCAAAACGCCCCAATGCAACCGCACGGGCTGAGTTGCCCAAACGCTCTACGTTGAAGCCCGCGATCTGCTGCTTAAAACCACCTTCACGCAATAAAATATTTTCAGCAGGGATATAGGCATCTTCGAAATAAATCTGACACCACTCTTCACCGCCCAAATACTGGACCGCTTGACCGCGTGAAACACCATCCGTATCCGGCTCAACCAGCACAGAACCAATACCATGAGTGCCTGGGCCGTATCGGCAATAGACTAAAAACAGGTCTGCTTCTGGGCTGTGTGTTGAAAAC
>DGNZ01000265.1 GCA_002389175.1 Rhodospirillaceae bacterium UBA4479
ACTGGTTCCAGTAGTATGCATAACATCCCAGCCAACAGATGCCTCTTTAACCAGCCCCTCGGTCTCAAGGCTAAATGCCTCAGGGTCAGCCGCATATTCCTTTTTGCTGACAATTGGAATCAGGTGAATATCTGCCAGTGAGCGAATGTCAGTACGCTTGAGCCCCATTACCTTAAAACAATTACGGTAATAGGGATGACGCTCAAAACACAGATCTAGCATGGTCGCAAAATTTTGTTCCTGCAAACGAGCAATACTCTGCCGGTTCTGAAAGGTCGTGTCAGCAATCATCAGCTTAACCCAAAAACGCGGATTGCATTGTCACGCAAAAACGCCTGATAGGATTCGGGGCGCAAGCCAAGCCTATCAACTTCTTCACGATAGCGTTGAAAGGACAACACTGGAAAGTCTGTTCCAAACATAACTTTATGGCGACCATAACTATCAATGTAGCGGATAAAGCTTTCCGGCCAATATTTTGGAGCATGCGCGTCGGCGATAACATAGACATTTTCATGCTTCCAGGCCATTGCAATCATCTCATCCGCCCAGGGAATGCCAATATGGATGCCAACCAATTTTAGTTCTGGAAAATGACACGCCACCGGATCAAGAGTGATCGGTCGGCCAACCGACTGCAATGGGCGGCGTGGTTCATACACCAGCGATTGGCCAACCTGCATAAGAATTGGAATATCAAGCTCAACGCATTTGCTGTAAAAAGGGTACCATCTGGCATGATCGGGCGCTAACTCGAACCAGTGCGGATAGGCATGCGCACCGATAAATCCAAAATTCTGAACGGCTTTTTCCAGGGCCCTTATGCCTGCCATTCCTTCGGTTGGATCAATACCGGCAAGGCCATAGAACCTATCGGGAAATTGTTTTACCGCCTCAGCCACCATTTCATAGGGCAGGTGCCAGCTACCTGGCAGCCCCAACTGCCCAGTTTTGTTGGCAACCAGAAACGATTTTTCAATTCCGGCGGCGTCCATCTGACGAAGCATTTCTTCGTATGTGTAGCCGGTGAGGACAGTTTCCTCTTGGCCAAATTTTTGATTGTGAAATTTTCCCGACCAGTCCGGACGCATCTCCACAATTTCTGGCGTGTGCGGATTTACCACCGTATCAATCGCCAGAACCCGCGGCGTTTCTGAACTCATGCGCTCAACCCTCTTCCCAAACCCATATCCGATGCAATTAAATCAAGCAGAATCTCGCTTGACCCTTCACCAAAACTATATAATCTGGCGTCGCGCCAAAACCGTTGCATGTCGCTGTCAGCCGCATATCCTGCACTGGCCATAATCTGCATTCCGTCATCGGTGACCCGTTTTAGTGTTTTAGTTGCGACCACCTTAGCTTGAGCCGCAAGCCGGGAGCAACTCTCGTTGGTGTCAATCGCGCGTGCAAGCTCGCGCGCCAAAAGTCGGGCCAGATCAACATCGGTCTGCATCTTTGCCAGACGATGAGCAATAACTTGAAAACTGCCGATTGGTTTACCGAATTGCACACGATCCTTGGCATGTGAAGTGGCACAACTTACCGCCGCCTGCGCGGTTCCGACAACCGCCGAAGCCAGTCCCGAACGCGCATAGAAAAGGGTCTTCTTCAAAGCATCAAACCCCCTGCCTTCGGCGCCAATTCTGGCACTATCCGGAACCATCACTTCGTCAAAACCAATATCATAGGACAAAGAGCAGCGGTTGCCGATTTTTTCAAGCTTTGTCATCGACACGCCAAGCGCATCTGGGGGCACTAGGAAAAGGCTGACACCTTGACCGCCGGTCTTGGTTAGGTCTGTTCGGCAAGCCACGACCAGCCGCAAAGCAGAGGCGGCACCACTAATCCAGATCTTGCGGCCTTTAATGCACCAGTTATCCCCCTGTTTTTCAGCTCTGGTCTGAAGCGCACCTGCATCACTGCCTGCCTCAGCTTCGCTTAGCGCTAAAGCAAAAGCACCTTCGCCGTTAAGAAGTTGTGGTAGAAATTTTTCCTTCTGTTCCACCGAACCAGATTTAACCAGCGTCATAACACCGAAACATGCCACCCTGTTAAACAACAGCGCCGCCATGGTAGCATGATATCCTAGCCGTTCCTGAATGAACGATAAATGTTGCCAGCTGCCACCCATGCCGCCGTCGCTTTCGGGCAAACAAAAATGGAACAGTCCCATTTCCGCAAACAGGGGCAAAAGATGATCCGGCGGATCCGCAAGTTGGTCACGTCGATGCACCTCTTCGCGCGGCAGATGTTTTTGCATCATCGAATCTATCGAGGCGCAAATGGCTTTTTCTTCAAACAACATTGGCTACATCACATTTCTCGTATAACATTTGAGCCTAGGTCTGCGATTTTCTAAAAACAAGAAATAAAAATGAATCATTCTAACATCGACGTTATCATCGTAGGCGCAGGCGCTGCTGGCGGCGCCGCGGCCTATCGTCTTGCTTCGGCAGGCATCCGCGTGGTCTGCATTGAACAAGGTGACTGGCACGCATCAGATGATTTGCCGGCCACGCTCGAAGACTGGGAAATCCTTCGCCAAACGCGCTGGAATCCAAATCCAAACATCCGCCGTGAAGCCTTTGACAATCGCATTGATGACAGTGAAAGCGCGATAAAACCGCTGATGTTCAATGGTGTCGGCGGCAGCACAATCATGTGGTCATGCCACTTTCCGCGCTTTCACCCATCAGATTTTGCGTCCCATACGCTTGATGGTGTGGGGGATGACTGGCCGCTCAGCTATGATGAGCTATCGCCCTATTACGCTTTGAACGAAAAAATGATGGGGGTGTCTGGCCTTAACGGAAATCCGGCATATCCTGTAGATGACGCGCACCGCTTGCCCCCCCTGCCGCTATCCGAAGGCGCCAGACAAATCGCCACAGCCTTCAACAAATTGGGATGGTCCTGGTGGCCTGCGGATTTGGCCATCAACTCATCTCCTTATGGCGCCGGGCGCGGCGCGTGCAACCATTGCGGCCCGTGTGAGATGAACTGCCCCCATAAAGCCAAGGCGACAACCGATATTGTCTATTGGCCCCAGGCGCTCAAACTGGGTGCGCAGTTGATTGTTCAGTCCACCGTTACAAAGGTCATAACCGATGAGGACGAATCTGTCTCCGGGGTAATCTACACCGACCGGAAAGGTGATTCGCAGCGATTGTATGCGCCGGTCGTAATGCTCGCGGCCAATGCTGTCGGAACGGCGCGCTTGCTTCTTCTTTCAGCCAACAAAAAGAATCCCAACGGACTCGCAAATAGCTCGGGACTTGTTGGGAAACGGCTGATGCTTCATCCGCTGGCCAGAGTTACCGGCCTATTTGATGCGCCGGTGCATGGACATACCGGGCTGACCGCGGGAAGTTTTGTTAGCCATCATTTTTACGAAACTGACCCCGACCGGGGGTTTCTTCGCGGCTTCAAGTTGCAAGCGATGGGAACGCCTGGGCCTGCTATGACTGCCACTGGTGGGCTTGGCCGCGTGGTCCCGTGGGGCGCATCACATCATCACAGCTTTGAGCGCTATTTTTCGCACGCCTACAGCATTTCAATCTGCTCAGACGACATGCCGCAAGACAGCAATCGCGTGGAGTTAAGCGACGCGGCCTTTGCAGATGACGGGTTACCTATCGCCAAGATGGTATACGAACGGCCGTTGGCAGCAAAACAAGCGCTGGGTCACGGCAGACAAAAAGCCACCCAAGCTCTGGAGATGGCAGGCTGTTATGAAACCATCCAAATGCCAGAAATTTCCGATGCCGGTTTTCATCTGATGGGAACGGCAAAAATGGGTAATGAGGCGGATAATTCTGTTTTGGATAGATGGGGCGAATCTCATGATATTACGGGATTGTTCGTGATTGACGGCGCGGCGTTTGTCACTGCAGCGGCAGTAAACCCTACGAACACCATTCAGGCACTTGCCTTGCGGGCGGCCGATCAAATCATAG
>DGNZ01000099.1 GCA_002389175.1 Rhodospirillaceae bacterium UBA4479
CAACAAGTTTAAGCCACAAAGGCGTGCCGCCTGATAACCTTCATCGACTGTGAAATCAACACCGACGCGGCCTTTATATTTGATTTCGCCATTCAAAAGGGTGATCTGGCCAGAGATGAAAATAAGCTTTCCGCTGACAACGAACGGAATGTAGTTGGCTGCGGGCGATGCTGCCTCGGGGAGTTCAATACCAAGTTCCGATAATTTTGCTTCGATATCGCCAGCCATCTGTGTATTCCTTTGAATCTAAAGTTTTGGTGTAATTTATTACTGCAAAGAAAACTACAAGCGGACCTTGTCGCCTTCTTTAGGTGCGACACAGGTAACGCCGCCGCCGAGTTCCTCAAGTTTTTTGCACGCCATTTCAAATTTTGCGTCAATTGCATCATCGTTTTGATCAGGGTCGTGATGGAAAAGGTATAACGACTTTACGTTTCCGGCATGTGCAAGTTCGCAGACTTTGGAGATACATGAATGTCCCCAGGTCACTTTGGATTTGTATTCTTCGTCGGTATACGTCGAATCAGTAATCAGAATATCTGAACCATCAATGAACTTAGCCATCATCTGTTCATAGTGCGGATCATAAAACTCGCTATCAGCCAAGAACAGTTCTTGATCGGTGATATAACAAATTGAACGTCCGTTATAATTCACCCGATAACCAAGGGCGCGACCTGGATGGGCCAAAAGCTTGGTCTGAACCTCAACACCGTCAACGTCATGCGTGCCTTCTTCGAGGTTTCTGAAATAGGTCCGTGCCGCGAATTCTGTGAGCGTAATGGGCAAGTACACCACATCCATCTGCGCAGAAATCAATTCCCGCATTGTGATGTCACCCTGTTTTGCACCCAGAATCTCAAATTCGTTTCCTTGCACATACAGCGGGGCAAAGAAGGGGATCGCGTTGATATGGTCCCAGTGAGGGTGCGAGATAAATAACTTTCCGTTGATCCGCTGGCGCTTGTCCGCCATCAATTGCGCGCCAAGCTGCTTAATCCCAGAACCGCCGTCAAAAATGAACAACTGTTGGTTGGGGAATTCCAACGTCACGCAGGAGGTATTTCCACCGTATTTAAGCGCATCTGCGCCGGTTTTAGGCAACGTGCCACGTACACCCCAGAATTGAAGATCAATCTGGTCATTTACAATACGACGCAAACGGTCTGGCATGGTTTCAGGGTCTATAGGTTTGCGAATAAACCCATTCGCGCCCAAATCACGGGCACGATTTTCATCAGAATGATAGGCCTTGGCTGAAATCACGACAAACTTCGTTTCATTGAGTTCAGGATGTTCGCGCACTTGTTTGCATAGCTCAAAGCCATCGACATTGGGCATCATCAAATCAGACAAAACGACCGCAGGCCGCTTTTCCTCTATCAATTTGATCGCAGTTTCGCTGTCCGTCGTCGTAAAGACTTCGAACCCTTCATTTATCAAGACTGATTCCAGTAGCGATAACGCAAGATCATCGTCATCGACTGCAACAACCGTCAGTTTTGCCAAAGTGGAAACCATCTCGTTGCACATCCTAAGTTCCCAGTCAGGGGAGCTTATATACCGACAAAGAGTCTGTCGATAACCGATTGTAATGAGATGAAATTGTTAAGCTTAGTGTATTTTAGATGCTTCGCGGTCTGAAGCCTTAAAAAAACAGGGCACGCACCAGCCTAAAGCTAGTGCGTGCCCCAAGTTTTCCCAGGGAGGATTCGAAGATCGCTCACCCATCGTTTTGACTTAGCATCAAGAACATCCAGTCGTTCCGCCACAAGTGTTGCATTTCAGACATGTTCCGTTCCGAACCAATGTGAAGTTCCCACACTCGCCACATGGATCGCCTTCATATCCTTTCATGCGGGCTTCGCGGGCATGATCCATTTTGACGTCGGTTTTCTCCATGATTTCTGTGGACACCATGACCGAGGCTGCTTGTTCGCTCACAACCTGCGTCTGGCCGCTAGCTTCGCCACCAGCTGCACCTGCATTCAATCGTGCAGACACTGGAGCCGCTTTCGTACCTGCATCACTGCCATTCACGGCGCGTTTGTTTTTAGCACCATTGATAACCAGGAATTTGGTCCGCATGTAACCTCGGCTGACACCAGCAGGAAGCGCTTCTTCATCTTCTGACGTGTTTGTTGAAGACTGATCTTCGCCTGTGCCTATGCTGTCAGGTTGCAGGTCAGCTGGCTCCACATGGGCCAGATCGTTACGTCCCATGTAGCTGACAGCCAACTCGCGGAAGATATAATCAAGAATCGATGTCGCCATCTTGATCGTTTCGTTACCGCGAACCATACCCGATGGCTCGAAACGGGTGAAGGTGAAGGCTTCGACGTATTCATCGAGCGGCACACCATATTGGAGGCCAATTGAAACTGCGATAGCGAAGTTGTTCATCAACGAGCGGAATGCAGCGCCTTCTTTGTGCATATCGATGAAGATTTCACCGATCTTACCGTTCTCATATTCACCGGTACGCAGGTAAACCTTATGTCCACCAACAGTCGCTTTTTGGGTATATCCCTTACGACGATCGGGCAGGCGGCTACGTTCGGTAATATAACGCTCGATGATCCGTTCGGTAATCGCTTCAGCCCGCGCAATCATTGGGGCTTCGGCCAATTCAGCCGCGACTTCGACGGCATCTTCCACATCTTCGTCGATCAGCGACGCCGACAACGGTTGAGACAGCTTGGAGCCATCGCGATACAGCGCATTGGCCTTCAGGCATGAGCGCCAAGACAACAGGTATGCTTCTTTGCAATTTTCGACAGTGGCCACGTTCGGCATGTTGATTGTTTTAGAAATTGCACCAGAGATAAACGGCTGTGCTGCTGCCATCATGTGGATATGGCTATCAACGGATAGGGCACGCTTACCAATACGACCGCAAGGATTCGCACAATCAAAGACGGACAGATGTTCGTCCTTCAAGTGCGGTGCGCCTTCAACGGTCATCGCACCACACACATATGTGTTGGCAGCTTCGACGTCTTTTTTGCTGAACCCAATCGCTGTCAACAAGTTGAAGTTCAGATCATCAAGGGATGATTTTTCAAGCTTCAGCACTTCGGTGCAGAAGGCCTCTCCAAGCGTCCATTTGTTGAAGACGAACTTGATCTCAAATGCTTCGCCCAAGTTCTTTTCGACGGCTGTGATCGCTTCATCCGTGAAACCCTTAGCTTTCAGGGTCTCATGGTTGATCACAGGGGCATCTTTAAGGGTGCCATGACCAACAGCATAAGAGATGATGTCTTCTGTTTGCTTCTGGTCATAACCCAGGATTTTCAGGGCTGCAGGCACCATCTGGTTGATGATCTTGAAGTAACCACCACCAGCGAGTTTCTTGAACTTCACCAGCGCGAAATCAGGTTCAATCCCCGTGGTGTCACAATCCATGACCAAACCAATTGTTCCGGTCGGTGCAATCACGGTCACTTGGGCGTTACGATAACCATGATTTTCGCCTTGTGTGAGCGCACGGTCCCATGCTTCTGCTGCTGCCGCTGACAACGGTGAGTCAGGGCATTCAGCTGCTTTGAATGGAACAGGGTTGATCGTAAGGCCTTCGTACTCGGTATTCATACCATGTGCCGCACGACGATGGTTACGGATGACCCGCAGCATATCTTCACTGTTTGGCTCGTAACCAGGGAAAGCCCCAAGTTCTTCGGCCATTACAGCAGAAGTGGCGTAGGACTGACCGCACATCAAAGATGTGATCGCGGCGCAGATCGCACGACCCTCGGTGCTGTCATATGAATATCCCGAAGCCATCAGATAGCCACCGATGTTGGCGTAACCAAGGCCGAGCGTACGATAACGGTAGCTGAGTCTGGCGATTTCTTTGGATGGGAACTGCGCCATCAAGACTGAGATTTCGAGGGTAATCGTCCACAAGGTCACGGCGTGGGTGAAACCGTCGACATCAAAATCTCCGTCTTTTGTTCTGAAGTTCATCAGATTGAGAGACGCTAGGTTACATGCCGTGTCGTCTAGGAACATGTATTCAGAGCAGGGGTTAGATGCATTGATCCGACCAGACTGCGGGCACGTGTGCCACTCGTTAACAGTGGTGTCGAACTGGATACCAGGATCGGCACATGCCCAAGCGGAATATCCAATGTCTTCCCAAAGGTCACGGGCATCAATCGTTTTAGCGACTTTTCCATCTTTGCGCTGGATCAAATCCCAAGACCCATTATCCAATACAGCGTTCAGGAATTCGTTGGTGACGCGGACAGAGTTGTTTGAGTTCTGACCAGAAACCGTCATGTAGGCTTCTGAATCCCAATCCGTATCGTACTCGTTGAACTCAATCGAGTTATAACCTTGTTGTGCAAATTGAATGACCCGTTGAACATAATTCTCGGGGATCATGGCTTTGCGTGCTTCAAGGATCGCACTCTTAAGTGCCGGGTTTTTCTTTGGATCGTAAAGGTCTTCACCTTCGATATCGCTCTCGGTGCAGGCTTTCATGACAGCCGTCATGTTCTTGCTCGCAAGCTTAGAGCCCGCCACCAATGCGGCGACCTTTTGTTCTTCGATCACTTTCCAGTTTACGAATTTCTCAACATCTGGGTGATCAACATCGACCACGACCATTTTCGCAGCACGGCGTGTCGTGCCACCAGACTTGATCGCGCCAGCAGCACGGTCACCGATCTTGAGGAAGCTCATCAATCCGGATGATTTACCACCACCAGAGAGGGGCTCGCCGTCGCCACGGATTTGCGAGAAGTTGGAACCAGTTCCAGACCCATACTTAAACAGCCGTGCTTCGCGAACCCAAAGATCCATGATGCCGCCATCATTGACCAGATCATCCGACACAGACTGAATGAAGCAAGCATGAGGCTGTGGGTGTTCGTAAGATGATTGGGACTGAACCAGTTTACCGGTTTCAAAATCAACGTATGAATGTCCTTGTGCAGGACCGTCGATGCCATAGGCCCAGTG
>DGNZ01000187.1 GCA_002389175.1 Rhodospirillaceae bacterium UBA4479
GCTTCGACGAAATTGATCTTCGATCCGCCGTCCGTGGCCAAATCCTCGATCAACATCACGCGCGACCCTTCGGGCATGGATCCTTCGATCTGCGCATTCCGACCGAACCCTTTGGGCTTTTTACGAACATACAGCATCGGCTTTGATACCGATTCGGAAAGCCATGATGAATAGGGGATACCTGCGGTTTCGCCCCCGGCCAGCATATCGACTTTGTTCATGTCGGTGCCTTCGTTCAGCAGGTCAGCACCGAGTTCGATAATGCGACGGCGTGCATCCAAGAACGAGACGACCCAGCGGCAGTCAATATACACGGGGCTCGCCCAGCCAGATGTCAGCATATATGGCTCTTCGGGGCGAAAGTTCACCGCTTTGATATCAAGAAGCAGGCGGGCGGTCTCTAAGCCTCGGGCAGTCGTTTTCATGGCGGCGGACTGGGACATGGAATTCTCCGATCTGGTTTTGCCACTTTTACGCATTTCAGGGCTTAATGACAATCGCGTATGGTCGAATGAATTCCCATTTCAACCGTTGACAGTCCGGCACTTATCGGGCCATCCCATCATGTATGAGGAGCATTCGATGAACAGAAAAGAACGCCGCCGACTGATGCAACAGGGCGAAGCCGTCCCGACGAGCGATCAAAAAGCATTCAACGTCTCAAAAGCGCGCGTTCGTGCCGCCGAAAAGAAGGCCACGAATGGTGATGCAGATGGTGCCATCGCACTACTCAAAGAAGCGTTGCAACTTGATCCGCAAAACGCGCGTGCGCATCACGTCATGGCGATGATCGATTTCCATGCCGGGCGTTTGGACGAAGCCCGAGACGGTATCACCCAAGCGGCAACTTACGATAATGATGATCCTGAGCTTCATGCCAACTGTGCGGCAATCATGAACGTCTGTGACCGCCCGATGGAGGCCGAGGCCGCCGCCCGCCACGCCATAGAGTTGGCACCAGACATGGCCGAGGGCTATTGCAATTTAGGGGTGGCCCTAGAAGCACAGGGGAAATACCCAGCTGCACGCGATGAACTGATGGCAGCCATTCAACGCCGCCCTGGCTATATCGAAGCGTTGATCAGCCTTGGGAACTTAGAATACCGATTGGGCGATTATGTGGCATCGGCAGAGGCATTTGCCGAAGCCGTGCGGGCATGGCCTGCCAATGCGATGGCGCGCACCAACCTGGCGATCGTATTGCGCCATTTGGGTGAGTTGGAAACCGCTGAACAACAATGCATGGAAGCCATCGCGCACAATCAATCGTACGCCGAGGCCCATAACGCGCTCGGCAATATTAAGCTGCAACTGGGCGATCTGCCCGGTGCAATCCGTGCATTTTCTGATGCGATTGCGCGCCGGGCTGGTTATCCCGAAGCCAAGGCCAACTTGGCGGGATCATATTTCAAAGCGGGCGAGTACCAAAAATCGGAAGACACATACATCGATCTGCTTGAAAGCCACGATACGTTCGCCGAGGCCGCGCACGGTTTAGGTGTTGTGTTGCTGGCACAGGGTAAAGTCGATGATGCTGAAAAGCGGTTCCGTCGCGCTGTCGAATTGCGCCCGACATTTGGCGAAGCCTGGATGAACATAGCCGACGCCAAACGGGCAGATTTGGATGACGCCGATTTTGAGATCATTCAATCCAAGGCCAACGATAGCCGCACCCCCATCGATGATCGTATCGCGTTGGGTTTCGCGCTGGCCACCGTCGAAGATGCACGCGGGGATTACGCTGCGGCATGGGACGCCGCACAGGCTGCAAATACGCGTCGCAAGGATTTGGACAAAAAGGCTGACAGAGATTTTGACCCGGCAGGTTTTGCGACAGAAATCGATCATGTGATCGGCACGGTGACAAAAGATATGTTGGACGGACTGGCCGGGCAGGGCGACCCCGAAGCGAACTTGATATTTGTCTGTGGTATGCCGCGATCCGGCACATCGTTGGTCGAACAAATGATTGCGGCACACCCGTCCGTTCATGGCGCTGGCGAGGTTGATATCCTGAGTGGTCTGCTTGATGCCTATCCCGATGACATGCTGTCATTCGATGCAGAGAAAATCCGCGACTTGGCGGATGCGTATGTGCGTCGATTGGCGACGGCACCCCGCGATGGTCTATTTGTATCTGACAAAACACCCATCAATGTTTTCTTTTTGGGGTTGGCGCAGGTGCTGTTTCCGAATGCAAAGGTTATTCATTGCACACGTCATCCAAAGGATGTGGCGCTGTCGTGTTACTTCCAAAACTTCAAATCGATTGGCATGAATTGGAGCAACAACGTCTCCGATATCGCAGCCTATATGGATGCCGAGCGCAAGATGATGGCGCATTGGCGCGATACGCTGTCGCTTGATGTTATGTCCGTTGATTATCAGGAAATGGTCAATAACCCGCGTGACACAGGGGCTAAGCTGATTGAATTCCTTGGCTTGCCCTGGGACGAGGCCGTGGCGTCGCCAGAAACATCAACGGGGGCCGTATTAACGGCATCGAATTGGCAAGTACGAAAGCCAATTTATAAAAGCGCTGTTGATCGTTGGAAAAATTACGAAACCAACTTGGCGGAGTTATCGGCGGGGTGATGCGGCAAGTTCTACGCGTTGGACTTTTTTACATCATCGGCGCCTGCCTGATTTCACCGACCCATGCATCTGACGTATCGAACACCAAATATCTCCAAGACTTCGCGCGGCCCGCGTCAATGGAATCGCCAAGCTATAAGTTCAACCCGACAACGCCCGAGAAAATTGCTGCGGGCAAACAGTTGTTCTTTGATCCAAAGTTGTCGGCAACCAATAAGATTTCCTGCGCGACCTGCCATATCGAAGTGCATGGCTGGACGGATTTAGAACGTTTCAGCATCGGTCATGAGGGCGCTGTCATGCAGCGCCGCACACAAACTTTGTTAGGGGTTGGCTGGTCTCAAAAATTTGGCTGGGACGGGGGCATCGATAGCCTTGAAGGGTTTTCCCTGGCCCCCATCGCCCGGTCCAAAGAAATGAACCAAGACCTGGACGCGTTGGTTCAGGAATTAAGCACGGTTCCTGCCTACAAAGATGCGATGCAATCGGCCTTTGGCGATCCAGACATTCGTATTTCACGTCTGTCGCAAAGCTTGGCTGCGTTCATGCGCACGTTGGTGCCCCCGCGCACAGCCTTTGATGACTGGGTCGATGGAAATCAAAAAGCCATCTCGGACGATGCAAAAGCGGGATTCGCATTATTCGTCGGCAAAGCGGGATGTGCGAATTGCCATATGGGATGGCGGTTTACCGACGATGCCATGCACGATATCTGCTTGCCATCCACAACAGATCTAGGCCGTGCCGAGCATGATCCAGATAACATCAAAGCCCGTTTCGCGTTTAAAACACCAACGTTGCGCGGTGTCGCCAAACGTCCGCCCTATATGCATGACGGATCGGTGAAATCGTTGATGGCGGTGATCGAACATTACGATACGGGTGTGCAAATCAGGGCGTCCAATTCGGATGTATTGCCCGCGATATCACTCTCTGATCGAGAAAAGTTGATCTTGGTTTATTTCCTGATGACGCTCTAGCTTGCTACGTAGCTGCAACGACGAAATCTTGTCCTTTCAGTTAAGCAGGTATTCCCATGAAGTTTGTCTTATCGATTATTGTCGCCGCGTCCATTTTGACCGGTATGTCTGATGCCCGTGCCATGATGAACCCGAATGGGTCCATGATGCAGTTGGACCGTTATGATGACGCTGAAAAATTGGTCAAAGCCAAAAACTATGACGCCGCGATTGAAACACTACGCGTAGTTTTGCGCGAATTCCCGCGTCATGCGAACGCCTGGAATTTGTTGGGGTTTTCAACCCGGATGAAGGGTGATTTCGATAAGGTGGCCCAGTATTACGACAACGCACTCCTCATCACGCCAACCCATACAGGGGCTTTGAATTACAAGGGGCAGATGTTTGTACAAACATCTGCCCCTTG
>DGNZ01000421.1 GCA_002389175.1 Rhodospirillaceae bacterium UBA4479
CGAAGACGGCAGCCACAAGCAGGATTGAGACCCAGTCTTGATGAAATTGTGCAAGGGCAAGGGCGACGCCGATGACCAAACCGATGGCTGCCCCGATGTATGGAATGACCGCAAGGGCCCCCGCAGCAATCCCCACCAACAACGAGGCGTTCATGCCAACAACACTGAGGCCCACCGCGTAAATTACCATCAGGACGAGGCATACACTGGCCTGACCACGCACAAACCCAGCGAGTGTTTGATCAATTTTTTGGAATTGTTTGCGGATGGCTGGTGCGCCGTCACGAGGCAGAAGGCCATCGATTTTTTCGACGATACGATCCCAGTCGCGAAGCAGATAAAAAGCGACCAATGGTGTAATCAAAAGCAAAGATAACAGGTTGAGAACGGCGAGCCCGCCGCTCCAAACATTCGAGATAAAGCTGGTGGCCAGTTTCAACGCTGTGCCTGCGTATTTTTGCACGGCTTCTTTGATCGATGTGACCGTATCTTGGTCGACTTCGGTGCTCATCTGCGCCAGAAGTGGATCAATCGCATCCCGGAACCGATCAACGATGAGCGGAATTAGCTGAATGGCACTGGTGATCTGTTTTTGGAGCGCCGGGATCAAAAGCAGGGCTAACCCAACCAGTGCGACAAAGAATCCGATCAGAATAGTTGACGTCGCAAGCGTACGAGAGAGACCAATCTCCTCAAGCTTATCAGCCACAGGGTCAAAGAAGTAAGCGATGGCCATACCGACGACGAACGGCATCAAGACGTCACGCAATTGATCAATCAAAAACCCCGCGACAAGAAGCACTGCAATCCATGAAAGGATGCGTTGTTCCCGCGATAAGCCGGTTTTTGGCGCTTCGTTAGTCACTTGTATTTTCATCCGCGCGTTCGTGGTGGTGGGCCCGTCTTGACCAAATGATCATGTACGCGGCACCCGACGTGATTGTTGTAAAGGCGACAGCGTATTGCAACAAGACCACTATATTATTGCCTGGGATCGTATAAACCAAATGCGCCAGTACCGATAAGATCAAAATGATCTGCGCGAGTGTATTTATCTTGCTGATTAACAGCGGCTCCATCGCCAGGGATTTGGTCACGGTTTCGAATACGATCGCGCCGCCAATGATGACTATATCTCTGAAAACCACCAAAAGAACGACCCACATCGGAATTAGCCCCGATATCCCAGCCGTCACGTAGCCGGAAACCAAAAGCGCTTTATCGGCCAAAGGGTCTAAGAAGCTCCCAAGTGTTGTCTTTAGATCGAAATGTTTTGCGATGATGCCATCAATAGCATCGCTTGTGGCTGCCACTGCAAATAACCAAAGCGCCCATTCGAAGTGTTGCTTTAACAGCAACCAAACCAAGATGGGGACAGAACACAGTCTTAAAAGCGAAATCGCGTTCGGGACATTCATTTCCGGTCTTTAGGTTTTTGGGGGCTGGAAAACTCCAATCGGCATGACGATCCAGTCTCCTGCTTCTTGCAGAATGGATAAATTATTTTGATCGAGCGCCGTGCTGAGTTGTTGCAAACCGCCAACATAAAACAGATTTAGGCGAACCTGATCACGGGAAATCAGCACGATTTCGGTCTGCCGGATAATGCCGACATTCGATAATTGTTTTTTGACCGCCAACCAGTCTTGTAGGCCCGTGATGGGGACGGTGATGGCCACAACGCCCGCGTCGTCTTGGAAAATCAGATTTCGCTCTTTCCACAGGTTTTCAATGCGTAGGTGGTTCGCGAGCGCAACACGGTCCATGAATGCGCCCATTTCCTCTCCGACGCGTTGCTCGTACGCCATGGTTTGCGCTTCAAGCGGAATGGGGTCTTCGGGTCTTATCAGGGTCACCGTTGCAACTTGATTGCCTGTCGTTGGATTGATGGTCAGATTGTTGTGGGCAACGATTGCGGATGCAGCGTTATAACGTGATGCGATAGCTTCTAATCTGACTTGATCACCGGCAAGGGCTTCAAGCGCGCCAATCGCGCTGATATCGGTCAAATCACCCAAAGGAACGATAATGGGAACAAGGCCATTGCGACTGTCCAATGTTCCCCAGGCATCGCGCCAAGGGTTGGGCTGTCCCCACAATTCAGCGGATACACCAACTTCATAAACCGCAATCACGACCACAGGGCGGGACGGTGTTTCGGCAAATGGAACATTATACGCGCGAAGTAGCCCCCGGATTTCATCGGGCTTAAATCTATAATTCAAACGCGCGAGATAGCGCACCGACGAGGATTTTTCCTCGGCGACTGAAAAATCTCTCACATAAGCTGTGATTTCCTCAGGAGAGAGTTCTGGAATGCGTTCTTCGTCAATGGTGAGCGTCAATCGCCTGATCAGAATATAGAAAGCTTTTCGCTCGGCCTCGGCCAACGCCAGACGACGGGCGTCAGACGCGGTATCGGCTTTGACGTCGACGGTCACATCGTTGACGTTGAAAACGTCCGATGCCGACACAGAAGGTGTGGACAGGCCTATCAAGATCAGCGACAAAACGCCGAGAAATAGTGTCATTGGCATGCGTGATGTCTCGCATGATATTTGGGCCAGAGTATGGCACCGATCCTTGGCGTGGGCGAAGCTTGTAGATTGCGCATCGTGAAGCATTTATGAGCCTTGTCGTGCTTGGGGTCCGCGCGTAATTTACCACAACCGCGCAGGGGAGAAAGACTATTAGCAATAGTGAAGATACGCCAACCCAAAACACCAGTGGTGGCCTTAGTTATCGTGACGCCGGAGTGGACATCGAAGCCGGAAACGAACTTGTTTCCCGGATC
>DGNZ01000263.1 GCA_002389175.1 Rhodospirillaceae bacterium UBA4479
CATTTCAATCAGGAGTGCCACTTCTACTCACGAGACAATTTCAAGCTCCATCGAACCGCCGCTCTTACTGAGTGGCGCCAACTATTGAGCGCATAGGTTCAGGCTGCGCCAGCAATCCGATGCGAGTTCTCATTCGTCTGACAGCACCGCAAAACAAGTTTTTAAGAAACGCCCTCCAATGCTCGTGACGCCTGAACAGAGGGGCGTGCTTTCATGCGCTCGTAATGAGCTTGCACATTTGGGGGCAGATCCCAGCCAGCCACATCAACAGCCCAATATTGCGTGTAATAAAGCGCTGTATCAGCAATCGTGAAATCACCCATCAAATAGTCTTTGCCAGCCAGTTGTTTGTCGACGACATCAAAGGCAGCAAGCATCGCGTTCATCCCGCGCTCACGCAGTTGTTTGTAGTCTTCAGCGCTGTCTGAATATGCATCAGGACGACGGAATAACCGCCACGACAGCATATGGACTGTACCAACAATGAAATCCATCGCTTCGATTGTGCGGGCAAGGCCTTCCGGATCGCTTGGCACAAGTTTCTTTTCAGGGTTAGTCATCGCCAACCACATCGCGATGGCTGCGTATTCCGTCAGAACGCTGCCGTCATCACGCACAAGCGCGGCTACTTTGCCTTTCGGGTTTAGCGCTTTGTACTCTGGCGTCTTTTGTTCACCTTTGGAGAAGTCCACAATCTTGAGATCATAGGGCAGGCCCACTTCTTCCATAAGGACGTGGATCCCGATTGAGCAGGTCTTTTTCGCGTAACACAGTGTTGTCATTGTTATTCTCCCTAAACCCAATCCAAGCTGGTTGGATAATGCAATGTTATCTTTGGACGGATAAGTCAGATGGACGCGACTATCAAACAGAAATCGAGAAAATAAAAATCAACATTCCAAAAATTGTATAATAAGTATGACATATTATCATTTTACCAAATAAATGATATATACTATCAAAACGATACGATCAATCTCGAAGGGTTCCTTAAGGAGATGAAAACAATGCTGGATGCACCGATGATTGACCCACATGAGCTTCGTAATGCCTTCGGGTGTCTGCCAACAGGTGTCACTGTTGTTAGCATGTTGGATGAAGCGGGTAAGCCAACTGGTGTGACTGTTGGATCCTTCACATCGCTTAGCATGTCGCCTGCTTTGTGCTTGTTCTCGCTTGGTAAACAGCAGGCAAGCGCGCGTTTGTTCAAAGAAGGCACTCCATTTGTTGTCAATGTGCTGTCCACTGATTTAGAAGGTCTCGCGTGGCAGTTTGCTAAACCTTTGGAAGATAAGTGTGCAGGTGCAGAGCTCACTGAATCCTTGGTTCAAGCACCGCGCCTAAAAGACGCTATCGCGCATTTTGCGTGCCACGCCTATACGATCCATGATGGTGGAGATCACATAATCGTTGTCGGTGAAATATTAGACTTTGATCACAAAGAAGGCGACGCGTTGATCTTTTATCGTGGTCAAATGCAGACGTCGGCACCTCTATGAACCGGCATCCAAAGCTAGACGAAAGCGCTCTTTCAGCGGATCAACAAGTGATCCATGATGATATAGTCAATGGTCCGCGCGGCGCGGTTGTTGGACCGCTTAGGGTTTGGCTTCAAAGTCCGGGGCTCGCCAAACATGCACAGGCTTTGGGACAATACGCGCGCTATGATAGCGTTTTGCCGCAGGTCTTGTCAGAACTCGCGATCTTGGTGACGGCGCGGTATTGGTCGTCAGGATTTGAGTGGTCGCATCATGTTCCGATTGCAATAGAAGCGGGTGTACCGAGCGGTGCGGTAGATGCGATTTCCAACGCAAAGTGCTACGCTTTTGAGGACGCAGAAATGCAGGCTGTCTTTGATTTCGCGGTGGAGTTGCATTTGCTAAAAAACTTAACAGACGTGACATACGACAAGGCTTTGGCCCTTCTAGGACAGCAAGCTTGTGTCGATTTAGTCGGCGTCTGCGGGTACTATACTCTGATCTCGATGACGATCAACGTGTTTGATGTGCCTGACGGCGAAGGCCCTGAACTGCCAGCGTTGGATGTAGATTTGGGCGACTATTTCGCTGCCTAAGCCACTGCCGCGGCAGTCTTCGCCATGATTTTCTGAATGTGGCGGTGTGAAGATCCATTCGCGTTGTTCGGGTCTGGCTCCATCATCCATGATCCTAAGTCTCGCGCCTGCATATGGGCGCGCATGGAGGCTGGAACACGTATGGAGGAGTAGGTCTCTAACGACGTTGCGGCATGCTCAGCCAAGCACAATGCATCCTCGGCGGCTTTGGTGACGCCCATCCCAACATGAGGTCTTGCGACGCAAGCAGCATCTCCGGACAAAACAACGCGGCCATTCTGCATCGTTGTAGAATGGTGATCATAGATTGGGGTGAAGAAAGGGCGTTCTGAGTGGTTTAAGATTTCCACGAATGCAGCCGGAAGCACTTCGTTCGCACGTGTGAACATCTCTTGTAGAAGGTCGCCGCGCACCAAAGGAGGCGGGATTGAAATCGGGTGATGCTGTCCTGTTTCATCCGTCAACATATTGCGCAACACATCCGCTGGGGCAGGGGAGTACCACACAAAATTATAACGCCTATGCCCCTGGCGCAGGTCATTGTTTGGCCCAGCAATCGGGTAGCCGACAATCTGGTTTTGCGCAGGCATAAAGAAAGAAAAATGTTCAAAGACGTCAGCGTGCACATCCCGTGGAATATCTCGCTCATGCGCCAACGCGCGCCATACAACGTAGCCCGCGTATTGCGGTACGACCTCGGGCAGCATCTGCGCACGAATGGCAGAGCGAAAACCATCCGCACCAATAAGCAAATCAGCGGTGCGCGTTGTGCCATCGTCAAATAGCGCAGTTACGTTGTCAGCAGTTTGCGTATAACCCGTGATGCGTGCTCTAAGATGATATGACCCCTCAGGGATCAACCGCCGCAGTATTTGATGGATGCGATCCCAAGAGGTCACGACTTGTGCGAACGGCAACGTCGCAACGCGGCCACCGTTTTTATGAAATGCCACACGATCGTGCACTTGAACGCCAAGATCTGTCAGATCGGCACCTACCGCGCGTAACGCTTTAATCAAGGCGTCGTGAGTTACGATGCCCGCGCCACGACCGGAAAGTTCGACGTCGGTGCGCTCATAAATATCGACGTTCCATCCTGCTTTAATGAGCGCTGTTGCTGCGAACAGCCCACCGATAGAGCCACCACTGACAATTGCACGTTTAATCACGGGGGCGCTCCATATTTATTTATCAACCTATAGATAGTATGGTTCGCACAGGATCAAGATTGTTTAAAGTGGATCACCCAGAAAGCTTGCTCATTTCTTCCGTGTACCAGTCGCCAATCTCGCTGGCGGTCATCCATGCGACGCCTTCGTGGCCGCTGATATAATCGAGCAGCCCTTCAAGATAGCGAATACGGTGCGGCACACCTGTCACATAAGGATGGATCGAAATCGCCATGACACGCGCATTGTCCGCGCTTTCCGAGTAGAGGCGATCAAATTGATCACGCCCGCGGCGCAGGAATTCATCAGAGCTATGTTGTTGAAGCGCGTAAACCGCAATGTCATTCATTTCCACAGTGTAGGGGACCGTCGTGATTACCCCGTGCGGCGTATCCACTTCTTGCGGAAGATCATCAAGCACCCAGTCGGCCACATATTTCACACCTGCTTCGCTGAGCAGATCAAGGGTCTCTTCGGTCTCAGTCAGCCCGGGGCTTTCCCAAGACGTAGGGCGCTTGCCAGTGAAGGCCTCAATAGTATCCATAGCTTGATGGATCGCGGCGCGCTGATCAGTCAATTTGTGCATCGGACCCTGTAAATGCCCGTGGCCCATAAACTCCCAACCCGCGTCAAGCCCGGCTTGGGCGACGCGAGGGTAGCTGTTACAGACGTTGCCATTAATCGCTAAAGTCGTTGGAATCTTGCGCGAGGTCAGGGCTTGGTGCTGTCGCCAAAAGCCAGAGCGCATACCGTATTCATGCCAGGACCAATTCGGAACATCTGGTAACAAAGGCTTGCCCATAGGCGGCGGCAAAACAGTACGTGGCATAGGGCTTTCGATGCCCCAATCCTCGACGTTCACAATGACCCAGACCGCAAGCCGTTTGCCATCGGGTAAGGTCAGTTTGGGACGATCCACAATGGCTTGGTAAGGTAGGCGATCTGTAAGGCGCATTAGAACTCCAAAAACTGTTTTAAGGCTGCGTTGAACGCATCCGCTTGGTTGAGGTTTGCGATATGTGCGCAATTGGGGATGTCTACGTAGCGTGCGTTGGGTGTCGCGGTGAACATGCTCTCCATTTCAGCTGCAGGCGCGCCGAAATCATCAGCGCCCGAAATAAACAGAGTGGGGAGTATCAGGTCGCCCAAACGGTGCTTGTAATTCAAGCTTTGCAAAGCGCGTGCGCAGCCTGTGTAGCCGGCGACTGTTGTTTGCGCAAAATCACTGGCGAGCTGAGCGACAAGATCCGCGTTGGAGCTTAGGAAATCAGGGGTTAGCCAGCGCTCAACCGTGCCATTCCAGATCG
>DGNZ01000113.1 GCA_002389175.1 Rhodospirillaceae bacterium UBA4479
CAATGCAGATGTAACCGACCCCGCGCGCAATTTTGTCGCCGTCCATCCGAAGTGATTTTAACGTTAACAGCGTACCTGATACATCGTGGTATCTGAGAATAGGGCCCGCGACTAACTGCGGAAAAAAACTGATGAACGTGGCGAACGTAGGAAGCGACGGTAACACGTCGATCTCGCCGCGATGACGGTCAATCGCAAAAGAAATTACTTGAAACGTGAAAAATGAAATTCCCGCTGGAAGCAAAACATCCAAAAACAGGCTGAACTGGGCCCGTGTTTCAGGGACTGCTATATCAAAAGCGGAGGTAATCAAGAACCCTGCATACTTGTAATATGCCAGCGCAATAGCAGGCGGAATAATCGCCGCATATAACATCGCATCAGAGCGCCGAAAGGACCCGCGTGTGACGATGAAATAAACCCACACGATATCGGCGACCAAGACGATTGCGTGTTCAATGCCAGCAAAACTATAAAAAATAAGCGACGCGGCAATCAGCAAATATGGGCGTAATACGGTCACCCCTGGAAAGTAAAACAGCACAAAGACTAACGGTAGAAACGCAAACAAAAAGCCGAAATCGTTAAATATCATGACCGGCAAACCGGCGTATAAGGAGCGATCAATTCACTAATATATGGACCCAAAAATGAACGGGGTGGGTGGGACGCATCCGACCAGGACATTTCAGGATCCATCTTTGGCTTAGAGGTAATACACTTCATTCCCAACTCTTCGCAGGTGCTCAATAATGCCTCGCGTGATCGGGTCGCATGAGCGGAGGGATTGTCGTCAAAGTACTTGCTGCTGGTTGGGTGGAGAAAGGACTCATAAAGGATAATGGTTTCGACCCCGGCAGACTTCGCTGCGGCGATGCGTCCAAGATCATGTTTCAACTGCCACGGCAGAATTTGAGCATTGGTTGCCGACAACACTGGCGGAATGTTTGTGCTCGCAATATTTGACCGACGGCTTCCATCCGAGAGGTATACTTTGGCAGCCTCCGTTTGGTCAGTTGCAAAGCCAAACATGCTTCTAAACGTGTTAGCCAGAAACGCGTACTCGAACATTCGCTGAAAGGACAATATTTGTGTCCAAACCGTTCGCCAAACGACTGTCGTGATTTCTCGTAAGCTTGCGCCTGATGAGAGTCCGGCACCTAAATCATCAAAGAAATGTAAAAGCCTTGCCCAAGCAGAGATAAAAAATGGGTTATTGTACATCTGCAGTTCAAAATGATCGACACTCACGATAATGACTCGTGGCACTTTTTTGATAGCACTCAATTGTTCAATCAATGCAGCACTCGCGCGCAACGACTCACCACCTATGGAGAAATTGAAAAATCGACAGGCGCCACGGTCAATATCTTTGGCTGAGATATTCAGCGCGCGGCTATTACCAAAAATGCCTACGTCGTAGGGCGTAGGTGACAGGGCCGCGTGGCGCAGTTTCATCTTGGCGAATTTTGACTGTGATATACCGCTTACGGAAAATGTTGACGACGAATTGGTTTCGTTAAAGGGGTCATTTGGTGGCACATACGTGGAGAAATACGAGACCATAACAACCAGTATCGCACTGGATATCAAAAAGATAACCACACGTTGCATGGTCTATTGCACTTCTTCTATCAGGCCGCCATCAATTAATCGGGTGGCGATCGCATCAATAAGCCCGATATCAATACCGGACTGTTCTGCTATATCGGTGCGATCTTTGATTCCATCGGCCAAGGTTAAAGTCCACAAAATTGCATCTAATTCTTTCTCGACGTTGGTGCTACCTGATGTGTGCATGGCACCGCCGACAGTTGGATACAGGCCTCGCGGCCCCAAATGTGGCTCCCCATTCGGGGCCAGCGACCGCAATGGTTTTCGGTTTTCAAGCGTGTCGACAATGCAAAGGTAGATGTCCAGTGTCTCCAATAACGCATCGCATGAGATGAAGTCCAAGTTATCCAAAGACGTATGATATTCAGGATAATCATAATATCCGTCACGAGTGATAATGCCTGTTGGAATGCGAAAGCCTGGCGACGAGTATTGCCGTTCGTCACTGCCGTGTGGATCGAATGTGCGCTCGGCAAATGTGATATTGCGACCGCGCATTACCCGACGTGCGATACGGTCCACTAGCGCATCGGATTGCAGGCTTTGTTTGTAGGCGTATTGCCCCCGGCCGGCGACACCCGTCAGCACGAATGACCCCGTGACTTGGCGCATGGCATCCTGATGTTCATGCAGATACGCGATGGTTCCAATCGTTTCCGGAGCCAAAATAAATCTGTACGTGTGATTGAGCGTTCGGGAAGACAGTTCGCGTAGCAGCATCGTCAGCAAAACGATCCCAGACAGGTTATCATTGCCGAGAGATGGATGGCAGCAATAGCTCGAAAATACAAACTCTTGGCCCGACGTCCCTGGTAACACTTTGTCGCCATAGGTCATGGAACCAGGGGACAAGTCTGAATCAATCACCACACGCAGGTTCTCATCGGAGGGGATCAATGCACGCTGTTCTTCGGTGATGCAGAATGCCCAATCGCGTTTGTAATAAAGAGTTCGATAGGGGATCGCTGTTGGCTGATCCGGTAGTGAATGCAGATGCGGTGACAGTTCATCCAATGTCATGACCGCATCAACCGGAATGCTGTAACTAGCAACATGAATGTTACTGTTGGCAAAATCGATGATTCGATTTCCAGCGTCGTCAGCGATATAGGCATCTCTGATCGACCATTCGTCGGGCACGGTCCAATCGAAAACTTTTGTACCCGACGGCATTTCGTGAACATCAAATGGTGCCAATTCACCGATGATATCAAACGTCTGTCTATTGCCGTCGCCGGTCAGGCTGCGGCAGATCGGAAACAGCTTTTGAAAAAGTGCGTCGACCGTGGCTTTTCGAGATGCTTGGTCTGACACAGGCCCCCCTTTTAAACGCTGTATGCGCAGACGACTTTCTCGACCGCACGTATCATATCATCAATGTCATCAGTATCATGGGGCGGGCGGACACGTTCATTGATTACGATCTCGCTGCTAGACATACGTTCGGCAACTGGGCAGGCACCTGGTGAGTAGTCAGCCTCGCTGTCCTTGTTTTCTGGAGCGGCCCAGGGGTAGCCATGCTTGAATACCGTTCGTGTCTGATACACAGATTGCAGATACAAAGGACGACCGTAACCGCAAACAAAGTCCATCCCCTCGGCATTGATGGCTGCAACGAAATCCTGAACGGATTTGTTATTCAATTTGTCGGACTTAAACTTGAACGGGTAAACGTAGTATGTGGACTCACGGTCATTTCGTTGCAGCGGACCATCGATGCAGTCGAACTTGGCCAGACCATCTGATAAGCGACCGACCAATTCCATTCGCTTTTCATTCAGCGCCCCCAGTTTCTTGAGCTGTTCGTACGCGACTGCTGCTACCAGTTCGGTCATCCGGAAATTGAAACCGACCATGTTGACCAGATTGTCGTATCGCGCGCCGTCGGCGACAGCCTCGGCGTGATTTCGGATAAGCTGCATGCGATAGGCCAGATCCGAGTCCGGCGTCACGCAGAATCCACCTTCGCCGCTCTGTATGGTTTTATTGACGTTGAAGCTAAAGACGCCAATGTCCCCAAAGGTGCCAACCGGTTTGCCTTTGTATGTTGCTCCCCAGGCCTGCGCGCAATCTTCAATGACTTTCAGATCATGCTCTTGTGCAATCGCCATAATCTCGTCCATGTCACATGGAATACCGAACAGATGGACGACCATAATGGCCTTGGTCCGCGGGCTAATCTTCTCGCGGATGGATGCAGGGGAAATGCCAAAGGTGTCTGGATCGACATCTGCGAAAATGGGCACGGCACCATAGGTCATCGCGGCCATTGGGCATGCCGACATGGTGGAGCACGGCAGGATCATTTCATCGCCAAACCCTATGCCGATGGCACCCGCCGCCGCGGTCAATCCAGATGAAGCACTGTTCACCGAGACCACATGTTCAGAAGGAATCATTTCCGCAGCCAGGGCTTCGAACCTGCGAACCCAGGGTCCGCCATCGGCCCTAAATGGGGGCGTCGGAAAGTGCGAGCCTTCGAACAACGACATGTACCCGCCGTCGAGAACCTCAAGGACGGCGCGCTTCTCTTCTTCGCCGGTCGTGAAATTATCCAGCCACGGTTTACTGCGGATCGGCATGCCGCCGTTTATTGCTAGATCGTTCATGTTGTGTCTCAATTTGCCAGGCGGACAGCGGAAAAAAGCAACCGCATGGCGGGCACGACGCTGTCGAATGTTACACATTTAATAGCCGTTTCGTCCCCATGAACCAAGTAATATCCACAGCAGTCGTACAATGATTGCATTGGTGTTTTATGGGTCGGAATCTCGATCGGCACGGCGAGCTTGAGCTCTACCTCACCTATGTCGTTTTGGATCGGTCGGTCTATATGGACTTCGCTGCAAAAATCCAGCATGCGGATGCGACCATCGCGGCAGCGTATCTCGCCTTCACATAGTTGATACGCATGCTCTGGGAAGCTCTCGATGAAAATTTTAGCATCCGGGTATGTCTCGCTTAGTAAAGTGACGTCCAAACATGGATCGTTAGCTGGACCTTGATGCCCGATCTCTGCCTGTGCCAATTGCAGCGTGCCGCTGAAAATACGTGATTGGATATCA